>JBBIPE010000012.1:0-22623 GCA_037443005.1 archaeon | reverse complement strand
ATTATGAATGGAGAGAAACCTGATGATGTGAAAGTTACACTGCTTGATGGGTTAAAGATACCCATACTGTAGAGGATGACTGCTACTATGACTATGATTAGTATTGCCCAGCCATAGGTCATCATATACTCTAAAGCAGACTGGCCTTTTTTTGTTAACATAGAATTTTTTCTGTCTGTCTGTCTGTCTGTCTGTCTGAATATATATGAGAGCTTAACCGTGACATATTAAATTCAAGCAAATAAAAGCATATAAAACTTATTATATACTCTTATTTACTCTGACTTAAAAGCCATTTCCACAGTGGAATGAACTTTATTGTTTTGCCGTCTGCCTTTTCCTCCGCTTCGTAATCCCATGTGATAACCAAGAGATTGCTGCAATGCAATGTTTCTGAAGCAATTAACAGATTCTTGATCTCTCTTTCATTTAGCGCTTTTCTATCAGATATGTATGTTACCTGAATCAATTGACTTATTTTTTTATCATGCTTTATAACAAAATCAACTTCTCTTTGCAAATGATCCTTCCAGTAAAATATATCAAATGGATTGGTGTATGTATACTTTGATCTTCTCCTAAATAGCTCGATAGCTACCGCATTTTCCATTAGTATCCCTGTTCTATCGCTTAGAGTTGGACTTAAATAAATCGATAATCCATTATCAACTGAATAGATTTTCTTTGGTGCAAATATTGATTCTTTCAGCTGAAAAGAAAACCTATTAACCTCAAAAAACAGATAAGCATCCTCTAGATATTTTATCCATTTTGAAATTGTTACCTGTTGTTTTACATCCGTTAATTTTCTTATAGAAGAATAGGTAAATTCTCTGGATATATTCGACATTAGAAACGCTGATACTGACCTCAAATCCACCTCATTCTTTATTTTATGCCTTTTTACAACATCTTTAGTGATTATATCAGTATATATCTGCTTTATTATAGGAGCACCAAAAATAAATGTTTCCGGGAAACTTCCGCTCTTTAAATATTTGTTAATTGCAACAGTTAGAGAAGCCTTTTCCTCTGTAGTCATCACGGAGGGTACTTTTAAGCCGATATAGTCAAGATACTCTTTAAAACTGAAAGGGAAAAGTATAAAATCAATATGCCTGCCGGTTAAAGACGTAGCCAGTTCCCCGCTTAGTAATTTAGAATTGGATCCTGTTACAACCAGTTTTTTACTAACTCTAAGCCTCGCAGCAAATTTTTCCCAGCCGTATACCTCCTGTACCTCATCCAGTATAATATACTCAAGGTCATTTCCATAAAGTTCGTAAAATGCCTGCAAAACCTTATTTAAATCCGAAACTTCCAATTTTACCAGTCTATCATCATCAAAATTTATATATGCAAATTTTTTCTCTTTTAAAATCTCTACTGAGAGGGTAGATTTCCCACATCTCCTTATCCCCAATATTACAAGTATATTAGGATGAGAAAGATATTTATCTATACCAGTTATTTCCCTTTTTATTATTTTTTCTTTTTCGAATGTATATTCAATTTGAGATCTCTGGTCTAGTATCACACCCTTTATGGTATTTACATCCATAAAAATACAGGATTTCCTTAATATAAAAGCTTTATGTTAGTAATAAATAGCTTTTAGTAAAAGTAGTATATTAGTAATTTTGGGAGGAATATCACTCTGAAAAATGATTTATTTAGATTTATAAGAATGGAAAGCTTTTATTATGCACGATTATTAAATATGATTTATGGGCCGATGGCGCAATTGGCAACGCGCTCCCCTTGCACGGGAGAGACTGTGGGTTCAAATCCCATTCGGTCCAATTATTATATGGAAAACAGGTTAGAAAAGGATATACTAAAATATTATTTGCAGGTACTATCCTGTTTTTCGTATCTCTGGCTTTTCTACATTGTCTTTAATTTTTATATGGTACAATGAAATAGATATAATTCCATCTGTATTAATTTTAATATTAGTATTGATTTCTTTAATTGTGGTATTAAGACAAGTTAAATAAAAAAATAAAGATTATGGATTACTATAAAAAAGGCGAAGAAAAATTCGGCTGTATATCTTCAAGAATATACGCATTTGGATCAAAGCATTCAATGAAGGATATTTACCTTTTTGCGGCAAAAGACATTAAAAAATTTAAGCCCAAAAATATAATTGATATAGGCGCAGGGCCCGGTGACCTTGCAATCCTTCTGAGTAAGACATTTAAAAACACAAACATATGCTGTGTAGACCCTTCAGCTTCAATGAAATCTATAGCAGAAAAGAGATTTAGGAAGCTTGGGATTCAAGGGATAAAATACGGATTAGGAAGCAGCAGGCATATACCCTTTAAGGGAAAATTCGATGTTATAGTTACTACAATTTCATTCCATCATTGGAAAGAAAAGAAAGATAGCATAAAGTATCTGCTAAAAAAGCTTGCCATAGGAGGCAGGCTGATAATATGTGAGTTCTATTACGACAAGCTTTCCATTATGCAGAAGACCATAATAGGAAAGCATGCTCTCTCGCTAAAAGAGGCTAATAAGTATTCATTCAAAGGATACAGAAAAGACATAGAAATACATAATAAAATAATTGTAATGTCCTTTGTAAAAAGCCTTAAACGTATAAATAATAAACATTAAATTAGTATTTTAGGGTCTGGTAGCTTAGCCAGGTGGAGCGTTCGACTGATAATCGAAAGGCCGGGAGTCCAAATCTCCCCCAGACCAGTTATCTGTCCTTTGTTTATTTAAAAAATAAATAAGCTTAAATTTGCTGAAAAATTAGAATTTAGATGAATTTTATAACAATAGAGAAAAACAGCGCAAAAAATATAGAAAAGCAGGCTATAGAAATTGTTGAGCGAAAGGGACTTGGACATCCAGATTATATGGCTGACTCTATAGCTGAAAATTTCTCGGTTAATCTCTCGAAATATTACATTGAGCATTTTCAAAAGATACTACACCATAATGTCGACAAACTAGAGATAATTGGCGGAGAAACTAAGCCAGAATTCAACGGCGGAAGGATATTAAAACCAATAACCGTGCTTTTTTCCGGCAGAGCAACCGGAATAGTAGACGGAAAAAATATACCTCTAAAAGAGATAGCAGAGAACTCTGCAAAGAGTTGGATAAAAAGCAACATAAGATTTATTGATCCCGAAAAGATGAGATATCTTTTTGAGACAAACAACGGGTCGGTAAATCTTATAGACGCATTCAATAGAAATGGGAAAACGGGTTCAAATGACACTTCATTTGCAGTAGGATACTACCCATTCAGCACTATAGAAAATATTGTACTTAAAACAGAAAATTACCTTAACTCAAAGGAATTCAAATCAAAATTCGAATTTTCGGGAGAAGATGTAAAGATAATGGGTGTAAGAATGAAAAATAAGATAAAAATAACAGTAGCAATGCCTATGATAGATAAATTTGTGTCATCTGAAAAAGATTACTTCTCGAAAAAAGATGAGCTTTATACTTATATATATGATTATATAAAGGAACTAAATGAAAAATTAGAAAATGAGAATAAAATAGAGAAAAAAAGAAAAATAGAGATGTCACTCAACAATATGGACAGAAAAGGAAGAGGAATTAACGGCTGTTATCTTACTGTAACCGGGTTAAGTGCAGAAAGTGGAGATGACGGTGCGGTAGGAAGAGGGAACCGGGTCAATGGACTTATAACACCAAACAGGCCGATGACATTGGAAGCGGCCGCAGGAAAGAACCCTGTAAATCACATAGGAAAGATATATAGTCTGTTCTCATTTGATATAGCAAGGAAGATATACGAAAATTTCCTTATAAAAACGCAGATAAAAATGGTCGGTAGGATAGGCAATGAACTTAGCAAACCAATCGCATTTTCTGTCCTTACTGAGGAGAAAATAGACAGCGAAAAAAGGAGAGGCCTGCTAAAGTTTATAAACGAAGAGCTTTCGAGTATAAACGATATAACAGAAAAAATAGTTGAAAGAAAGTTCACTGTTTGCTGACTTATTTTTATGGATGAATTTGAAACACTCAATCTTATAAGATATCTTGAAGGAATAAAGGGTAGGCATACCGAATTAGTTACAGTTTATGTACCGGGAGGATTCAACTTAGATATAATAAGATCCCAACTTGCTGATGAGAAGAGCACTGCAACAAATATAAAGGACAGAAACAACCGAAAAAATGTTATAGATGCCCTAGAAAAAATAATGAATGAACTCCGACTAATAAGGACAACTCCAGAAAAAGGATTGATTGTATTCTGTGGAAACGTATCTGAACGAGAAGGAGAACCAGATATAAAAGTGTGGGAAGTTGTGCCGCCTATAAAATCAGATATACGTCTTTACAGATGCGATCAAAGATTCATAACTGATCCTTTGAAACAGATGTATCATCAGGAAAACGCTTATGGCTTGATAGTCCTTGATGTTAGGGAAGCGACTTTCGGCCTGCTTGAGGGATCAAGAATAGATATGCTAAAACATATTAAATCACTTGTTCCGGGAAAATTCTCAAAAGGTGGCCAGTCGGCTATGCGTTTTTCAAGAGAGCGAGAGGGGCTTATAAAAGATTTTTACAAAGAAACCGCAAATGTAGCAAAAAATCTATTCTTTAACAAGCCCATAAAAGGAATGATAATAGGGGGTCCGGGACCAGTAAAAGACAATTTTATTGATAGCGGTTATCTACCAACAAAACTGAAGAATTTAATAAAAGGAATAAAGAGCATAAGCTATACTGATGAAAGCGGCTTGAGGGAACTTGTTGAAAAAAGTCGAGATATACTTGCAAATGAGAGGATAACAATAGAAAAAGAATACGTTCAGAAATTAATGAGCAGTATAGCGAGGAATGATAATCTTTCAGTATATGGAGAGGAAGCTGTAAGAAAAGAAATAGAGAATGATAACATTGATATGCTACTAATCTCCTCTGGTATGGACGAAAACAAAAGAAATGAATTTTATTATGCCGGAAAAGAGAAAAATATAAGCATAGAAATGATATCTAATGACTCGAGCGATGGATTACAGCTATTTAATCTAGGAGGAGTTGCCGCATTGCTTAAGAGACCATCTAGGCAGCAGACCACATAAAATATAACACGAAATTGTAATTAGTTCTGTTTAAACAAATAAGAGTTTACAATAATGGATATTTATATATGTATGATACATATATAATTAATGGTAAAAAAAGAGTATAAACCAACCATGTTAACCCTTGAGTCATACAACATCTTAGATAAAGCAAGAAAGGAACTGGGTTCAAAATCAGCTTCCCGTGTTACTTTTAATGATGTAATAAAAGAATTTGTAAAAAAAAGACTCATAGTTGAGGAGCTGGATACTGCAATAAGAGATTATATATACGGTTTTATAGATTCAATTAAAAACACAAATGAATTAAAAGGGGCAGTATTGTTCGGATCTGTAGCCAAAGGCACGTATAACAAATACAGTGATATAGATATGTTCTTAGTGACAAAAGGAAACGAATCAGAATTTTACAATAAATGTGTTAAACCGGCCATAAACTCATTAGAATCGGAACAGGATAAACTTATAAAAAAAGACCTGTATCTTAATATAAGCCCTTTAATAATATCCATTAATAAATTAGATAATTTTTCACCAGTCTTTTTTGATGTTCTGGATTATGGCATAATTCTTTATGATAATGATGATACAATAAAAAACTTTTTCGTATCTTTGAGAAAGATAAAACACAGAAGACTTAATATTGGTGGAACAGAGGTAGTGGAATGGAAATAGAAAGAGCAAAGGCAGCAATGGAAAACGCTGAAACCTGGCTGGGTTCTGCCAATAGCAACTATAGAGACAATCATTATAGCACCGCACTTTACAGCCTTGAGATGTCTGCTGAGATAGCACTTAAAGCAGTTTTACTTTCCATAAAGGTAAACCCTCCGAAAGTGCATGATATATCATTGCTTGTTTTGAAATATGCGGAAGAAAACGGAAAACTCGAAAAAATAAAGGAAAATGAGAAGTTTATCAAAGAAACATTTATGGACCTGCTTTTGTACAGAAACTCCGCGGGGTACATGTTTGAATATCTTAAATCAGAAAAGGAATTCAAGGAAATGGTGGAAAACTATCTACCAAAGGTAGAGAAAATCCTTATTATCTGTAAGTCAGTAATCAGCAAATCAAAGGTAAAAACAGAAGATGGAAATAAAAAATATTAAATTACTTTTTAGGCTTATTAATGTATATTTATCTTTTTAAACGATGTAATATAATTTAATATATACTTAAATACAAATAAAACTATGGAACTTACATTAAAGGATAGCAGAATTATAAAACGCATACTTTATGATACTTTGTCAAAATACCTTGAAGAAACTGATAGAGACAGAGTATATAACTCTCTTCTTATAAAGGATGAAAAAACAAGCAATATAATACATGCTATAAATCTTCTTGTAAATGGTGATTACTCAAGAAAGATAAAAGATATAATAGAAAGATTTGGGGATGAACTTGCTTCAAGGCTGGATATAGCAACGAATGCAGACAATATAAAAATCAAAGAAAACGAATCTTTTATTCTTTCTGTAAAGGTTACAAACAAGTTTGATATTCCTCTTATATTCGAGATAAAGCTGGAAGATAGAGATAATTTCCTGCCGATTATATATGACAGAATCCAGGAGGATTATTTCAACGAGTTTTCAGAGGAAAGACTTATAGACAGCGAAGAAACAAAGGAAATAAAATTCAAAATAAGCAGCAATGAAAAGGCCCAAAAGGGAAACACGATACTATTCCTTGTGATAAAATCAAGAGAAGTAGAAGGACTAAATGTTATACACAGGATAAAAATAGAAATCAGTTAGTTTCTCTGATAAGATTGGACAATACATTGTTGAACCTATTATTATCACTTTTTTCATGTCTTCTTTCCACTCTTTTCAAAGCACTTTTTTTCCTTAATAAATTTGCCATATTCACATCCTCACCCAATTTATCTCATAGTAAGTAACGGATGCCTCATCATCCACTACTCCAATGAGAAGTTTTTTCCTCACACTGTGGGCCACCCTGTTCATTGCCGAAAAATTAAGCATGGTTATACCTTCATGTTCGTTTAAACAGTAAAGTATCCATTCCGCATGCTCCTTTCCAGGAGTAGACCCTTTATTATAAACTCTAAAATCGCCACCGTATTTAAATGCTGTCTTTGGTATATATCCGAGATTTCTAAGATCTGAGAAGACTGCATACCTCAGAAAGAACCTTTTCTGTTTCTTTTCGGCCATCTCCGCAAATTGCTGGAATTTTATCTCCTTGCCTTTCTTATCATATATCTTCAGTTCCTTATGCTGACTCAGATAAAGCGCCTCCTCTATTGAAAGCTCCATTTTCCCGTTAACAAACGAACCAAAATTACCTTTATTTGAAAGCGTTGAAGAAAGCGCATTGTCATTTACAATAACTTTACTACCGATTAAAACCGCCAGTGGTTCTATTTTCTTTTTCATAAGATGAGATTTTATAGCGAAGTCATAATATATATTTATATTAATAACGCTATTTAGCTTTAGATTATGGAAATAAAGGAAGGTGACATATATATATGCAGAGTAAAAAAACTACTTCAGCACGGGATAATAGTTTCTATAAATGAGAATACAGAGGGTTTTATACATATATCAGAACTCAGCAAGAGATGGGTTAGAGACGTGAAAGATATAGCAAAAGAAGGAGATATGGTTGTATGTAAGATCATAACAATGGGGCAGTCCCCAGAGCTTTCCATAAAAAGAGTTACGGACAGCGAAAAACGTGAAACACTAAGGGAATGGTCCATAGAAAATAGACTTTTAAGGTTGATTGAAAAATTCTATAAGAATGACACGGAAAAGCTGAAGGAGCAAATAATAAAAAAATACGGATCTGTATACAAATTCTACGAAAGTCTCGCTAAAAACGGAGAATCCGAACTGGAAGAGGTAAAGATAAAAAAGGAGGCAGCCAAGGATTTAATCGATTTCGTAGAGAAGACAAAGAAGAAAGTGATTATAAAGAACCAGATAGAACTTAGAACATATGAGAGCGAGGGCGTTGAAAGGATAAAAGAGATACTTAAGGAGTTTTCAAAGATAAAGGGGATATCAATAAAATACATAAAGTCGCCTGTGTATATTATGACAGTGGACATGGGAGAGACCAGAAAGACCCTTAACGAAAACAAAAAAGTTATAGATCAGATAGAAAAGAAAAGCAAGGGAATGAATGTTGAATTCAAGTGCACTGAACTAAGATAGTAAATATGAACAAGATAAAATTCTGCAAGTACTGCAATTTATACACTCTTAAAAAGAACTGCCCTAAATGCGGTAAGGAGACAGAAATAAATGCACCGCAGAAATACTCAAAAGATGAGACAATCGCTTATTACCGAAGAAAATTAAAAAAGGAAGAACTCGAAAGAACATGAAAGTAACAAATGTAAAATCTGTATACTATGAAATTTTAAGACATAAAAAGGAGATAAATGGTATTGTCAATTATGTAAAGAAAGGAGATATAAATGGATTTACACCTCCTTCTGCATTGGTTGGAGAATATAACTATCCCAATATTTCCGTAGGCATAATATTCACAAATGATTATATGGCTCAAATATATGATTCCCCAAAGTTATGGGCCGAAAAAAATTTTAAGGTTTCAGATGTTTTTTCCCTTCGAACAAGACTGGTGAATGCCTCTAAAAATTTCAATGTCAACAACGTAAATCTAGAGGAGCTTGAGAGAATAAGACTTGCTATAATTTCAGCAAATGAACTAAATGTAGATATGAAAGTTTCCAGTGTTAACCTGCCGAAAATAGACAAAGATATGATTTACCAGCATGGAATACGAACAAAGCTAGAAAAGTTCAGTATAAAAGACAACTTCAAAATAGACAACAGAATAGAAAAAATATATTATGATAAAGATATGAATGCCACGAATGGTATACTCTCATTATACGATTCGAATATAGATGAAAACAAGATAAGCAAGATGCTCAGTGTGGGAGCAATGGGTGTTAAGCGTAAATTAGTACCAACAAAATGGTCAATAACCGCAGTTGACGATTCTATAGGGAAAGATAAAATAGAAAAGATAAAGGCATTTAACAAAGGGGAGAATTACTTGATAAAAACAGGACAGTTCCTAGGTAATAAGTTTACTTTCCTCTTTTTAAAAGGGCCATGGTCATTTGAACTTCTGGAAACCTGGAACAGAGACAAAGACAGTGTATTTATGGGAAGCGGGGACTATGAGTTTTACAGTGGCAGAAAGGATTATGTTAAGAACACTGCCGGTGCTTACTATGCTGTAAGATTAGCCGTCCTTGAAAAACTTATAGAAATGAAAATGCAGTACTCTGTTCTTGTAATACGTGAGATAACTCCAGAATATTTTGTGCCTCTTGGTGTATGGGTTGTAAGAGAGGGCGCAAGGAAAGCTTTAAAGGGTGACCCCATAGAATTTACAGACATGAAAGCTGCTATCTCAGCAGTTAAATCAATGGTTTTATTTTCGGCAAACCTAGAAAGAAGAAGCAAGTTAATAACGATGATGAAAACTCAGACAACGCTTGTATAATCAGGCTATCTTCTTGTAGTGTATAAGCACTTTGTTAAGTCCTATAGATGTTATGAATGTTATTAGAAGATATGCCCAGTACCAGTTAAGCTTATTCCCTATAAGAGGAAGGCTAAATGGCAGATTTGCAACTATTAATGTGTTCGGTACAAACTCTATTTTTGTCGAATTTAATGTAACTGTATGCGTATGAGAAGTACCTACTAGGGAAAATGTGGAGTTATACTCCTTTCCATTCGAAAGCATAGCTATCGTACAGTTTCCTGGTTTAGTGGCATTTACATTTAGTTTTAAAGCTGTATCATTCGAAAAAATGGAGATATTGCTATGTCCGTTGAACGTCATGCAGTTATCCACAGAGAAAAGCGAACCGTTGATCTTTCCGGAAAAGGTAGCTGAAATGGGAGATCCCATAACTACCGGCACATAACTAAAATATGATGACATTAGCAGAAAGACTATAAGGAAAGGAACAAATGTTATAAAGGTAGGCTTCATTGACTGTTTCATTATCTTTGAGTTTTCGCTCATCAATTGACTGTATGTAGGCTTGAATTCAGGGTGATCCGGCTTCATTCCCTTCATTTTCTGCTGAAGTTCCTTTATCCTGGCCTTGCTTGTCCTTACCATCTCATGGTCTACTATGAATAGATATGCTATCTGACCGGAGGCCCCTACAGCTATTGAAATCAGTATTATAACAATAATTTGTATATCCATATCACCTTATTTTACTTTTTTATGATAAATAAACTTATCTCACTCCATTGTATTCCCAACAAGTTTGTCTTTTATTGGTTTGAATTCATCAGGATTATCCTGCTGTAGTGAGAAGTAAAACTGGTAGATTATCATAACTATAAGAAGTATACCTATGCCTTCGGTAAGCGTATCCAAAAATGCAGCTAGCGCCGCGACTAAACCGGTTAATGCTCCGCCTAGTATAGCCAGCGGGATTATATATCTCTTGAATATGTCGACCAGTACACGTTCATCTCTCCTAAAACCAGGCATAGAAAGCCCTGATTCCATAAGCTGTTTTACCACAGACCGTGGATCCTGCCCGCCAAGATACATCCATACATAGGAGAATGCGGCCGCGCCTACAACCAGTATAACCGTGTATATTATCATAGATTCTATCTCCAGTGCCGTTATCCCCGTGGTAACCGCGCTAGTGTACAGCTCCTGTATTGTGGGAGGAGAAAGATATGCGGCTAGACCACCGGTTGCAACTTCCTGCGTTCCAAACGCAGTTGACTCAGTCGTGAAAGTCCCTAAGATGTTTATACCTGCATGAGACAGCGTTAAACCGAAAAACTGGACACCTGCCACCATTGATACTATAAGCACTATCGGTATTATGCTTGTGTAAAAAAGTGAGACTGGCCATCTTATGGAATAGCCCCTAAGCCTCCCAAAAGAAAGCGGCAGTTCCACCTTTATTGACTGTAGCCAGATGGCTACTGCAAAGAGTGCAACTGTGGATATAATAGTTATTATCGGGAAAACTGCATTAAGCGGAATGCCTGCTATAAATGCACTTATTATTGAGGGTATAGCACCTATTGGAGTAACAAAAGGATTGAATGCAGTATTTATCAGCTGCAAAGAGATGCCTGCAAGTATGAACAAGCTTATTCCAGAACCTATGCCCCACTTACTCACTGTTTCATCCATGAAAAGAAGTATAACACCTGCTATGAAAAGCTGTACAAACATCACAAGGGGATAAAACAGGCCTGGGCCTGCTGGAGTAAGTGCACCACTGAACACATAAACGCCGTTTTCTATCGCAATGAAAGCAAAGGCGGCAATTTTTTGTATACCCTGAAACATTACCCTGCCATCCTTTGTTGATGTGTCTATGTTTATTATCTTGGTGCCCTGAAGCATCTGTATTATTATGCTAGCACTTACTATTGGGCCTATTCCCAACGAAAGCAGCGAACCGAAGTGCGATGCTATAAGAACTTGTAATATCTCAAAATTCAAGCTGTAAGATTTGCTTACGCCGAAAAGAGGAACAAAGGACATTACTATAAAGAGGACGACTATTACGAATGTCCATTCTAATTTGGTTTTAAGATCAAGCTTCTTTTCCGGCACTACAACTGCTGGTAAATTTGAGATGAATTTCTTGATTTTCTCATTCATAGATCTCGCCGCCGTTTGCAACTATATCATCCCTGGCCCTTGCGGAAGCTTTGCCGTATACAGCAAGCTTGAATTTATCTGCCTTAAATTTACCGCAAACCTTTGAATAACCTAGATCGGCGAGCTTTATCTCATATCTGTCATTGTCAGTTTTAAGTTTATTACCCTTTTTCAGTGAGTCTATAACTTCGGAAATCCTGTCAAGATTCAAAGGTATGCTCTTTTTATTTGAATAAGAATAGGTATGTGTATTTGTCCTAAAAGACATCAGCTTCTGCTGGCCTCTCTTTCCTCCTCCGGCCTTTCCTACTCCACCCCTGTTACCTGCGTGTCTCGTTCTCTTTCCGGAACCTCTGCCAGAAGTAGAGCTTCCTCTCAAATGCTTTCTTTTCATATCATCCTTTCAAGCAGCTTGTTTATATCCCTTCCCCTGTAACCAAAAGCGCCCTTAAGCGAAAACGGCGCTTTCTTGCCTTTTTTCTCGAAGCCTTTTATTGGAGGATGAAGGTTGAATATATCTTTTACACCTATATCCTTTAATTTCTTTTCATTTTTTGAGAATGAATCACTAAATGCATTTATCTCCTGCTCAGTTGCAGTAAATTTCTTCTTATTACTTATCCTACCCCTTCTCATCAGAAGTTTGGACAGAGTCGGCTGGTCTATTTCACCATAAGTAAGAAGGCTCTCTGCACCTCTAATTACGCCCATATTTACAGGAGAATTATCAACAAGAACGCATGAATAAAGTTTTCTTAATCCTAATACCTTCATATTTGCTTTTACCATACTGCTCTTACCTATCTCAGATCTTATTTTTATAACAGCCAGCTTTTCCATATTAACCATTTATTCCAAGATTTTGTTTTTCTTTATCAAAGAACCTATAATAATTAAGTGATTTAAGCGCAGCAAAAGCCGCATAACCTACATTTATTCTTGTATTTGTCTGGCCCTGTACCATTGACCATACATCTTTTATTCCGGCAAGCCTCATAATCGTCTTTATGTCATCCATTACGCAGAAACTTATGCCCTTCGGAGCCGGAAATAGAGTGACTATAGTTGAACCGCACTTGCCTGATACCTTAAATGGTATTGAATGACTGCCATGACATGCACATTCCCAGCTGCCGCAGCCTCTTGGAATCTTAATCAGATTAAGTTTCGCTGTCTTTAGGGCCTTTTCCTTTGCAACAACTGACTCTAAACCTCTTCCCTTGCCTATACCTATATGACCATTTCCATCTCCTACAACCGCCATTGCAGAGAAATGCTGCCTTTTCGCCTTTGCGGTTACCTTCTGCGTATTTCTGACAATACGCCTCTTTCCGCCGCCCAGCTTTCCCTTTGACTGACCAACATAAAGAAAATCAGACTGAAGATTTGGCAAAAGAAAATCAACTATCTGCGGTTCAAGCATTTTCAGGTTATTGCTTAGTATCTCGTCTATATCTTTTATCTCGCCGCTCTGTACTGCTTTTCCCAATTGCGTGTTAAAAGTGTATATCTTTTCAGGATATACTCTCTTTCCTGCTTCTTCTGATATCTCTTTTACTGCGCTTTGATTCTGAACTTCATTTTCCATTCTTTATATTCTCCAGTGTTTTATTAAAGTCGTCTTTTATATTCTTAACCTTTTCCCTTACGGCAGAGAACTGGTTACCTTTCTTGTCTGAATAATAAGCGACTATATGCTCACCGTAAAGCCTCTTTTCATCTATTTTTATATCATCAGTGTGCACATCCACACCGAAATCCTTCAGCCCTTTCATGACATAGTATATAAAACTGTTTTCTTTAAGTGTCCTACTTCCTCTGTCAAGAATCGCTTCCTTTGTATTTGCTCTCTTGGCTAGAAGATATCCTGTAAGGTATGCAGCAGGAGCATTTTTGCCACTAAATTCCCATCCGAATTTCTTGAGATCTGTTCCTTTTGCCATTGCTATTGTTTTATCCCCACTCGGGTTAAATTCAACTATATGCGCTATAACCGAACTATCGGTTTTCCTGACTACTAGTCTGGGGATACCAGATTTTAGCAGAGTTAATCTCTTTCTATAATTTGTTCTTTTCCTTACTTTCATAATCTACGCCTTTTTCATTCCTTCTATGTAATTTCTCATATGATTGACACTGTGAAATGAATTTCCCTTTATTTTTCTGTATAGTTCGCGGAATTCTTTGCTGTCTATCTTACCCTGCTTTCGCTGCTTATAAAGCTCATTTCTGAGGGCCCTGACTTTATCAATCCACTTGAATTTCATTCTAGCAGACTTCTCTCCGCGTCTGCTCCCTATTCCCTTCCTATGTCCTCTTTTCTTCTTTTGATGCAAAGCTCTGGCTCTTGATCTTGACTGGCCCTTGAACTCTTTTTTCTTTATCACATCCTTTGATATCAGACTTTCGACATCGGCTCTTGTTATTGCCTCTTTTATATCCTTGAACTTTATAGGATCAAGCCATACTTTTTTCTCACCGACTCCAAGAATATTACTTGCCAGTCTTCTCTGCGTTTTCAGTCTTCCTTGCATAGTTCACCACTGCTATCTTTTTTTCTTTACACTTCTCATATATTAACTTTCTCTTAAGTCCCCCTACCGAACTTCCTATAATCACGATGTTTTCCTCTGTTAACCCTGCTATATCAGAAAGTGAAAATACTCTTATAGGAATCTTCCCAGCTATTCTACCCCTTTCCAGTACTGCAGTTCTAAAACCTTTTGATGGCATCTTCTTGTGCCCTTTCTTCCCGACCTTGGTCTTGTTCTTCTTTCCCGTCGGCTTCCTCCAGGAGTTACCTACTCTCTTCAATTTCCCAGCGTCATGTTTTGTGAATTCCATAATTAAGGTTTTTTGGTTATAAAGATCCCATCTTTAAAGACCCTTCTGTCTTTATTTTTTATCTGTATCTTTGATTCTATTGTCCCTGCAAGTTGTCCGACCTTATATTTGTCTATGCCTGACAAGATTATTTTATTTCCTTTTATTTCTGCTTTTACTCCATCTAATACGGCTATCTCTCTTGGTTTCCTCTCTCCTACAAAATTTTCAACCACTATCTTATTGCCGTTCAATTTTAACGATGCTGGAAAATGCATGTAAACAAGTTCAAGCTCGGCGGTGTACCTTTCAGTTACTCCTTTAATCATGTTCTTTATCTCTGCCGCTAATGTGCCTGCAATCGCCTTCTGAAACTTATTGTCTTTTTCCGCCTCTATAAAAAGAGTGTTCTCTTTTCTTTCTATCTTCAAAAAAGGATGTACTAATGGAATGGAAAACTTTCCTTCCTTGCCCTCTATTTTTATCTCTTTATCACTCAATTCCATATTCACTTCAGAGATCTCAACCTTAAATTTAGTAGACATAAGCCAGTAAATTACCCCCTATCATAAGCTGTTTAGCCTCTTCATTTGTCATTATACCTTTGTTTGTTGAAATAATAATTATACCGAAGCCTAACGCTGGGAGATATCTCTTTTCATATTTTACAATGTCGCCAGCCTTTATTGATATCCTCGGCCTTATAGCCTTGCATCTGTTCATATGCTCATTTATCTCTATCTTTATAAATCCACCTCTTACATCGTTGATTATCTCATAACTGTCTATGTATCCGTTCTTCTTTATTATCTCAAGCATACTTATAAGAAGCTTGCTGCCTGGGCTTATAACGCAGGACTTCTTGCCAACGCCCCTGGCAACGTTTATAGTATTAAATATAGTTGAAAGAAAATCTACCATAATTAAGCCTCCTTGCCGTACTTCTTGAATCCAAGATCCGGAGCGATTTCTCTGAAGCATTGCCTGCAGTAGTTTAAGCCATGTATTCTTATATGGGCCTCTGGCCTGTTGCACCTTATGCACAGATTAGCGCGCCTGTCATGCGGCTGCATCTTATGCTTGTTGAATTTTATAAATCTGGCTCTCTTTGCAGGATTCGATGCGTGAACATTTAATATCTTTTCAAACTGAGTTTCCATTATTCATTAAATAACCTTTACATTGTATTTATTCTTTATGAAATCCGCAGCCTCTTCCTTTTTTATAAGGTGGGATTTACCTATAACTGATTTATTCCTCTTTCTTGATATGCTGAAACCTCTTCTTGACAAGGTAACGCTGACAGACAGGCCGACTATCCCTATTGTATAATCGTATTTGGCCCCTGGAATATGAATGTACTCCTTTACGCCAAAGGAGAAATTACCATTGTTGTCGAAGTTTGATAAATGTATTGTATTTTCCATGGCAGTGAACATTCTCTTTAAGATCTCATCGGCTTTTTCCTTTCTCAATGTCGTTTTTACGCCTATTTCAAGCCCTGGTCTCAGACCCCATTCTGGTATTCTGCGGTTTGTTTCCGTCTTTACAACTTTTGCACCGGAAATCTGCTCCAGTAGACTGCTAATTTTTTCTAGTCTCTCTCCCGGCTCGCCGACTCCAACATTCAACGTAACCTTTTCAACGAATATTTCTCTCATTTTATTTTCCATAATTAAATAACCATACATGATTTCGATGAAGCGACAAATTCCTTATTGTCACCAGAAATCAAAATAGAGTTGCTATTTATCTCTTTTATAAGCCCCACCTTGCCGGAGTTCTTACCACTAAAAACTATAATCTTCTTTCCTTGCTCAAATGGGATTTTACCTGTTATCTTGCCTGTCTTAAAATCAAAATTCACGGAATCATTTATTTGTATATCATCCTTTTCGTAGACTATATTCCTTGAATCATTGGTAAACAGGATATTTATACCCTTTGTCCCTTTGTGCTTTGACATAACCTTTACTTTCTTGCTGTCTACTTTGCCTTCCTGCTTCTCTCCTATTATTTTTCCATTTCCATTCAGCCAAACAAGGAAATAATTGTCTTTGACTGAAACAATATCAGAGAAACCAACTACGTACTTTTCTTCATTTATCCTTTTTCCATCGACGTAAACATAGCCGCTTTTTATTAGGTATCTTGCTTCTCTTGCATTACCTGCTATCTTGATTACGTCCCTGAGAAAGCCAAGGATCGAAACTCCTGCCTTGTCACTATGCTTTCCGGGCATTGATTTTATATAGTACTTGTATTTCTTCCTTGGTATGACTAACGAAGGCGTTACAACGCTTCTCTTAAAATGCTTAGATTCACCGTGTCTTGCCATATGATTCTATCTTATTTATCCTCCTTCCATCGGCCAGATTTAAATCTGTTATTATAAGAGCCGAAGGTCTTATCTTGAAAGGCACTTTATTTCCCTTCTTAGTTATATTTTTAGCAGAATCCACACTCACCTTTAATTGTTTGGTGTAAACTCTGTCTATTTTTCCTTCCTTGCCCTTGAATTTTCCTCTTGTTATCATAACTGAGTCTCCTTTTTTAACTATAAAATTCCTTGTCTTGTATTTCAATCTAAGCTCCTTTGAAAGATGCGCCGCTAGCATCTTTTTCTTTATGTGAATAGGAGCATTATCCCTATATTTCCTCTGTTTTTTAGGGGAAACGCTTGCATTCCACTCCTTACTGAAATTTTTGTTATTCATACTATCTTCGAAGCTATCCTGGTTACATTAGGGAAGCGTATTGATATTTCCCTTGCTATCGGCCCCCTTATTATGGTTCCCTGAGGCTCGTATTTGTCTATGTCTTTTACTATTGCACATGCATTATCCTCAAATGAAACCCGTGTACCGTCATGCCTTCTGTACTCTTTCCTTTGCCTTACAACTATAGCAGGGAACTTTTTATGTACTGTGTCCGGTGATCCTTTCTTTACGACGACAAATATTGTATCTCCAATACCGCACTTCGGCTGTCTGTCCTTTACACCATGATAATTCCTTACATTTACAACCTTGACTATCTTAGCTCCTGAATTATCCGCCACTGTTATCCAGCTTCCTACGTTTATGGACTTTGCTATTTTCGCTCTTATTGGCTTCAAACCGGCTCCCTTTCTTCCTGTTCCCATATTTTATAATTTCCTCACAACCACGAATCTTTTCCATCTGCTTATCGGACGTGTTTCATATACAACGACATTATCATTAAGTTTTGCGGATATACATTCTGGGTTATGCGCAAGAACCTTTGTTTTTACTTTTATGTATCTGTCATATTTTTCAAGCTTTTTGAAAAACGTCCAACTAACAACAACCGTTTTATCCGCTTTAGCTGATGTAACAATTCCCTCAAATCTCCTACCATGCACTCGCAGACTACCATGATAAGGGCAGTGGACATCGCTGCATTTAGTTTCAGGTTCCTTTAAATCTTCATATAGCATATTCCCATGGCCTCATCCTTATCTCATTTCCAGATATTCTTATTTCCTTATTATCCATATTTATTATAAATCTGTTTCCATCCTTTATAACTTTTATCATGCCTTTTTCTGTTTTTACCAGCAAGGCATTTCTCGTCTCATCAACTACATTTCCTTCCATTCTATTTACCAAACTCTTTACCTTACAACCTATTAGCATTAGCTATCTTATGATATTTTAATTTAAAAACGTTTTCAAACCGAATCAATCAGATCAAACCGAGCTGAGTTGCTATATCCATAGCAGGATATTCCTGCTTCAATTTTACTATTGCGATTTTCTTAGAATCCATCCTGTTCACTATGTTTATGCTTTTTACTTTTACTTTTAAAAGGTTTTCAATCTCATTCTTTATCAGTATCTTATTTGAGTCCTTTGACACTATAAATGAAAGCTTGTTTTCAGTCTGCATTAATCTTGTTGATTTCTCCCCACCGAGCACGCTTATTATATATTTAAGATTCTCTTCCATATTTACACCATGCCCTCTATTGCGCTCTTTGTAAATATCAAAAGCCTGCCGGGCTTTCCAGCCTGCGAAACATCACTTACTCCAAGTTCATTAAAGCTTTTGACTTGTGTATTTAAATTTAAAAAGGCATTTGAGGATTTTTCTCCCTTGCCAGTTATTATCACAAGATTAAGTTTTCTCTTGTATTTTCTACCTCTCAGTTTGCCCTTACCACTTCTTATCTTCCTGTCCATTATTCTGTCCGTTTCATTTTCAAGACCCAAAACTGAAAGGAATTTTACCGCGTCTTTTGTCTTTTTTATACTGCTTAAATCAACATCGATAACTAGAGGCAATTCATTTATTTTCCCTAGGTTATGGAATTTTGACACTTCTTTCATATCTACAGAGGATGCTATACCCATTTTTATGGCAAGCCTTTTCTCCTTTTTATTTATACTCTTTATTATATTCTTCTTAGCTTGAGGAGGGTGCGCCTCTCTTCCGCCTACAGTATTCGGAGCTACTGCTCCAACATAATTAAAGTTTGTACCGACTTTCGAGAGAGTTTTCCTAGGCGTCCTGTCAAGACCTCTTCCGTAGCTTGTTTTATATGCTCTTCTCCTTTTTGTAAGTCTTGCAACCTTTCTCTTT
This sequence comes from archaeon, assembly GCA_037443005.1. Lineage (GTDB taxonomy): Archaea > Nanobdellota > Nanobdellia > Parvarchaeales > Parvarchaeaceae > Parvarchaeum. Next base: position 3,409 of record JBBIPE010000012.1, on the reverse strand, counting down.
CCGGCCATTGGATCTGTATATTTCAGCTGGAACTTCTTCGACTGCTCCGCAAGAAAGGCCTTTTTAAGTGTTTCATAATTTACTGGCGTATTGAATACTTCTGGCAATTCTAAGCTTCCGTTCTCCTTTCCGTCAATAGAAAAAATCTTTACCATATCACCTCAAAAGATTTACCTTAACAGGCTCAGCTTTCTTTGTGGGCCTTATAGCTTTTCTCATTATTATGAGCCTACCTGTGCTCCCAGGAACAGACCCCTTCAGCACGATTGAACTGCTTTTTATATTACCATAACGCTTGTATCCGCTTGATATATTAACATCATCCGGATCTTTTATGACTCTGAAAACGAACTTGTTATATTCAACCCTTGAGTTGAAGCCTAATCTTCCATGCTGAGGCACTGTAAACTGGACCTTTGCCATAGACTCTGCACCTAGGTTACCTGCTTTCCTTCTTGACTTGCTGGCGTGTACAGGATATATCTTAACACCATAACGCTTAACCGAACCTGTAAAGCCCTTCCCCTTTGTTATTGCTGCTACATCCACAAAATTACCATCCTTTATAATAGAAGAAACGTCTATCTCTTTTCCAAGCAATTCCCTGCCAGAGGAAACCTTGTCTTCAAGCTCTCCTCCAAGAGAAAGCTCGAATACTTCCGGTTTCTTTTTTAATCCTATCTTCCACGGCTGCGTTGAAACTATCAGCCTTATATCATCATATTTATCCTTAAACTCATCTATTGACTTGTTGTTTTCCTTGAACTTCACTTTCCTTGAAACGAATTTATTTATTCCAGTGCCCCAGCTTTCGCCGATCGATGAGCCTTTGTTGTAAAACCTCAATGCGCATACGAATAGCGGAGGGGTCTCTATAATTGTGGCGTTTGTCATTACCTCCATCTTGAATGTTGGAGAATTTTTGTCTGAATCGATATAAGTAAGTTGCAACATCCCAACTTTGTATCCGGCAAATCCTCCTATCTCGTTCTTTTCCAGATTTTCTATCTTTCCAAAAGTGTTGTAGGGCCGTTTACTCTTTTTTATAGGGTAATACTGCATACTCCCCCTTCTTGGGGTACTCTTCTTGGTTATTTGATGTCCCATAGGTATTAATCACATGTTTTATTTAGAGATATAGATTTTTTAACTTTAAATAGCTTAACATTTGCAATTATTGTTTAAAAGCTTATTATTCTTATATTCTCTGTTGAATTTTCACTCAGAGAAAGACCTGATATCACAATAGCCTTCTTTATTTTATGTTCATTTGCTATTTTTACCAGAGATTTCTCCGCATTGCCTAGATTATCTGCCAGCACCCCCTTTACTTTTTTGCTGAAGAAAAGCTTGGAAAATGTGGCATAATCATCTGTAATTGCAATTATCTCAAGCGGCAGTCTGTATCTTGACATATAAAAAGCGCTTCTGCCAGATGGAGTAAATGTTATAACCTTTGTTATTTTTGTGCTTAAAGCTAAATCTATGGCAGAGCTCAATATCGCATCATGCTCATCGTTTATCCTGTACTTTATCAAAACACCAGAATATTTATATTTAGAAATTATCCTCTTCAACATTCTCAGTGCCTTAAGCGGATAAACGCCTATTGCAGTCTCTTCCGAAAGCATTACCGCATCAGTTCCCTCGTTTATTGCCGTAAACACATCATCCGCTTCTGCTCTTGTCGGCATAACATTGTTTGTCATGGATTCCAGCATCTGAGTTGCGGTTATTGCTGGTTTGCTGTTTTCATTGCATATAGAAAGCAACCTCTTCTGTACTTCTGGAAGATCTGCTATATCCATATTCAAGCCTAAATCACCTCTTGCGATCATTATGATATCTGCTTCCTTGACTATATCATTAAAGGTCTTGACTGCTTCTATCCTCTCTATTTTTGCGATAAGTATGCTCTTCTCACCTGCTATTTTTCTTACTGATCTTATGTCCTTTACACTTGCTATAAAAGAAAGTGCGAAAGTGTTTATTCCTAAGCTTAGGCCGAACTGTATACCCTCCTCATCTTTCTTTGTTGGGTATTTCCCTGGATAGTTTATTCCCTTGAAATTTATGCTCTGCTCATTTAACAGCGTGCCACTGTTCATAGCTTTTGCAATAAGCAGACCCATCTCTTTCTTTATTGGTTTGAACTCTATTTTTCCGTCAGATAAAAGAAGCTTGCTTTTCATATTTATCATTTTTATTATATCCTCTGAAACCTGTATCTGGCCGTTCTTTCCAAATGTATATTCCGTGCCTTCTTTTATGTCCAGCTTGTCCCCGTGAACTTTTCCTGTCCTTAGCTTTGGACCTGGCAGATCAAAAAATATGAGGACCTTCCTTTTTGTATCAGCCTCTGCTTTCCTGAGATTTGCTACCACTTTTCTGAAGTAATCCTTATCGCCATGTGAGAGATTAAAACGGAATATGTCCGCTCCTTCTAAGATAAGCTTTTTTAACATTTCATAGGAATCACATGCCGGTCCGACCGTTACTATTGTCTTTACGCTGTTTGAAGTCATACATTTAAAAAGAAACTATAGGATTTATAACTTAACTTGCCTGTCCATTTAAATATCCTACTGTCTCTGTAGGCATTATCCCATTTGGAGGGTAAGACCTGGCTATCACCCACCTTAGATAATTATAATCGTAACCTCCTCCTGTTCCAGCGGCAACCATTAAGGTAGGGTATTGAAATGCTGTAGGTATTGAGCCACTCATATCTAATGGTATATTTATACTAGAGAAATTAACAAGTGATGAGCTCTCATTTATTACTCCGGCATAAGCAGTATTACTATTAGCTACTATTAGTTCTTCAGTATATGTTTGTGGAGTAGTAGAAGGTAAATTATTAACAGTAGAAATAATTTTATTATTCTGACTATCGAGAATAGCAGGTAAGTATTTACCAGAGCAGTTCATACCTACTGGTTCAACCATTAGCATTACAGAAAGATCAGAAGCTAGATTTCCACCGCCACAGGTTACAACAGGGGCACCAACTAAAGAATTTGTGTTCCCAAATAATGATAATATCTCTCCATCAGTTGGGCTTGTTCCGCCATAAAAATCCCAAGAATATTCAACTACTACAGGTATCATTGGAAGAGGATTTGGGGGGAGAACATGTGTACCTTCACTACCACTATCATTAGTCATTTCTATTCCATTGCTACTCGGAGTTGGAGAAAAACTACCACCTGTAATATATGGTGTCCATCCATCAAAACCTGCGGTACCTAAAAAATCGCCATATTCTAAGAATACGTTAGCACCGTCATCGTATTCTCCGTATGTTGCTGACAATTGAGGAGCCTCACCGTCGTTTGTATTGTTAAACAGACTTATGTTTGGCAATGCAAAACCCATAAATAATATATAGGATTCTCTTGGTTTTACT
>JBBIPE010000011.1:0-28286 GCA_037443005.1 archaeon | reverse complement strand
CAACTGTAGACAGCGAGATTGCGTAGATCAATGATATCAACAGCGGAAACTTAAGATAAAACAGGTAAAGCAGCAATTCATTGAAGAATATACCGAATATGCCTATCGCAGCAAATAAAAGGATTCTGTAGTTATTTAATCTCAGAACCTGCTGCAGAAACTCAATTATCACTTTGTACTTTAACTTGGATTTTCCACGTTTCCTATATCCATAACTGTATATCAAATGCGTTTTCTTTGCGTTTTTCTTTAAGTTCATGAATATCTCAAGCATTATCTTGTATCCTATTGGGTGTAAATTCTCCAGGTTTACACTGCCGGTTTTAAAGCCGAAGAAACCGGACATAGGGTCTTTTAGCCATGTGCTTTCCGGTACAAGCGTATATAAAACATGTTTTGCTGTCAAGGAGATTATTCCTCTGTGAAAGAGCCGTTTTCCCTGTTTAACGCACTCTACAAAATCGTTTTTCTGAAGAAGTTTGAAAATATCCTTTATCCTGCTGTAATCATGTTCAAAATCAGCATCAGCTACTGCAACATTGGAATCTTTTTCCTTTATGCTTTTAATACCTGTTAAAACTGCGGATGCAAGTCCTCGCTGGTTTTTTCTGACTATAAGCTTAACATTTTTGAATTCTCTGCATATCTTTGCAGTTCCATCATTGGAATCATCATCAACTATTATTACGTTAAAGCTTTTCAGAAGAGGCAGCAACTCCTTAAGGTTTTCTGCCTCTTTGTAAGTCGGTATTATAACGTAGTTTTTCATAGCTTTTCTCATTTATTCATATATTTTTTGATATTTATATTCTGCAAGCTATGTCAGGTTCATCTATTCTTTTTATTGTTATTTTACCGGATATAGTTGAATATCATAGATTTAAGCTGGAAATTCAAGCAGAATAGTTTAGGAAAGAGATCATCCAAAAGAAGGCAAAGCTGTATCTGCAGAATGTTTAGAGCTTTTCCATCTCTGCTTTGCTCTTTTCTGCTATTTCCTTTATTTCGTTGACTATTGAAGTCATCTCTTCCTTTTCAAGTACCGGTGCGCCGCTTTCCATCTCCGAAAAGGACTTGAAGAACCTGGTCTTGCTTACACCCAAAACATCGTTCTCCTCTCTTGGTATTATATGAAAGTGCAGGTGTCTTATGCTCTGGCCCGCCTTTTCTCCTTTCTGTAAAAGAAAGTCAAAGTCAGATGCATTGCTGTACTTCAACGCAAGGAATATTGCCTTGTTTGAGAATGATATAAAGTCTTTCCTCTCACTGTCATTTAGCTGATATGTCTCTAATATATGCCTTTTTGGTATGACAAGACAGTGCCCCTTTACAACAGGCCTGCTGTTGTAAACTGCCATGAAGTTTTCATTTTCATAAAAGACCTCTGGTTTTATTACAATATCGCTGCAAAAGACACATTCCACATAAGGTCTATAAGGTATTTATATTAATATTTTTTCGTATGGTAATATGAATAAAGGATTACCGATAGCGATAGTTGTTTTGGTAGTTGTAATAGCGATTGCAGTAATATTTCTGTATCATCCAAGCGTTATTTCTAAGATAACAAGCACCACAAGCACTGCGGCAGTGCCAATAGCTTTGACTGACCCGGCAGAAGTTCCCGCAAATACAACCTCTCTTATAATATCATATTCATCCTTTAGGATACTGTATTTCAATTCAACAGGCGCTGCAGGAGTTGAAAATGTGAATGCTTCCGGCAGTGTAAATATTCTTCTCCTAGTAAACAGCTCAAAGATACTTGCAAAGGCTTCTCTGCCTTTGAATTCCTTTATTAAATCGATTCAGTTTAATGTGACAAATGCAAGCGCTACGATAAATGGAACAGTATACAGTATTAAAGTAAGCAGCCCAGTGGTCACAGCAACGGTACCTGCTAACTATAACAGAATAAACAGCTCATCTGATTTAATCCTTGATTTTACGCCCGCATTGGTAAGCGTGTATACCGCAAATTCAACGGAGTACATTCTTCTACCTTCAATGGTTGCGGTTTCTTCAACAGGTTTATTTAACAGTGCAGTCGGTGCAGTTAACCACATACCGGCGAATATAAACCGCTCTCTGTTTTCAGGAAGAGCGAATATAACCATAACATCTGCGTCACTGCAGCAGATTGGCAACGATACATTAATAAAGGTCACTGTAAAGGACAACTCAAATTCAAGCGTGCTTTTGCAGCATTTGAGGCTTAAGCTCAACAACGGATTCAGGCTTTCATCTTATAACATAAGCGGTAATGTCTTCAACGATACAAAGGCAGGTTTTTCTGGCAGTATAAGCAAAATCTCAAGAGGATTAGTAAATGAAAAAGCACATCTCCCTTCATTTATCAGCAATCTTAACGGTTCATTATACTCTGACTTAAACAGTGTAGCAGGTAAGATGGGTTTGAATGTCTCTTTAGGGAATTTCTCCTCAATTATAGGTATACGCTCACCGAACATAAAACAAAGGATTTTATTGAATGTATCAAATAAAGCATTATCCCAGTTTAATATCACAAGGCGGCAGATAAACCAGACACTGGCTGCAAATGAGCAGAGGGTAAACATAATGAGGAGAATAATAGCAGGAATGTCTATAAACTTCTTTATCTCAGCGAATGGTACTATGTTTCTGCCTTTCTCCGGAAATAAACTTTTCAATCTACCGCTGAACTTTACAAATGCGAGGTTGAATCTAACTAATGGAACAAACGTAAGCATTTCATATCCCAATTCCGGGCTTTCAAATACAATAGCAAACAACAGCAGTTTCTCTGTGCCTTTTAATTTCGGCTACAGCTTGGCTGCAAACAGCTCAGTGACGTTGACATTTAACGGCACAATGAATATCGGTGAAGGACTCGTTTCTTTGCAGCTGCTTTCAGGTATGCAGTACAGTCTTTACCTTCAGGGAACAGACGGTGCATATGCCGGCTACACTGTAAATGCAACAAGCTAAGCTTCTTATAATATTTATATAAAAAAGCTATTAGAAATAATATGAAGAAAAAGGATAATAGGATAAAGGAGGCTTCATTTGCCATAACCTTGTTTTTTGTGCTTTCACTAATCTTTTTAATAGTTGGAGTTTTATCGCTTATTATAGGGTTTTTGGCTACTGTAGGGGCTAATTTCCTTCTTGATCTGCTGCCTTCATCTATAACACATTCGCTTCTGCCGAAGGATGTCCTGTTTATGGGCCCTCTGATGATTGTAGCAGGCATATCGCTCATAATATTCAGCAGGATAACCAGAGCGGCCAGGAAATGGCTTGGCGAGCGCAAGGTAAATGGCATCGTTCTCGGGATCCTTCTCTCTGCTATATTCACGTTCTTCCTTGTTTTCGTAAGCATATATGTCCCAAGCGTAAACGTAGGCTCAGCTATACTATATATATTGATAATACTATTCGTTTTGGCAATAATATCAATGCTGTCACAGACAAGGCCCCTGGAGGGAGGGGTTGTTGACGCGGTATACGGGATAGTGCCGCTGCTTATAGGAGTGGTTATAATTGCAGTGATGTTCTCAATACTGTATACTGTTTTTCCACAGCAGACAGGCTCTTTCAGCTCGCTGGCCTTCTCGCCCTTATCCTATTTCATAGCAAGCAGCAGCGTCAGCACCTTCAACTCAAGCAGCATAAGCTATGCCTACCCATCATATTTCATAAATATAAATCTGAATAATATAACTAGCTCTTTCTCATCATATATTGGGTTAGGAAATAAAAGCGCCAATATAAGCAAAGGCTCGAATCTGAGCTTAGATTTGCTTCTGCCTTCACAGTTTATAATATCAACTATAGAAAGCATACCCTCTATAAACTTCAAGAATGTAAATATAACAAATCTGACTGATGCATATCTCAGCAAGAAAAATGCATCCGCTGCAAGATCATATCTGATAAACAGGTTTCCGCCTCTGGCGTATTTTTCCGTTATAGCAGTTGGTTCCCAAAAAATAAACTCTAGCGTGTCTCTTTTCAATGAAACACCATCGGAAGCAATAAGGTATCTAACTTCACTGAATATAACCGCCGTAAACAGCAGTTTTCCGATCAATGTAACTAAATATGTAATATCACAGACTGAAAGCAATGCCAGCCAGAGGAGTTTGCTGCCATACCTGCCATCGGAGTTTTTCCTGGTAAATATGTCAAATCACGTCGGGCTTGAAATGGTCTACAATCAGAGCAGGATATTCAAGCTAACTCATATACCTTTTTATTCAGTAATCGCAAGCGTCTATTCATATAACTCTACATTCTGCTTTGAAGTTGGCACAGTGCTGACAAAAAGCGATTTTCCAGATTTTTACAGTGGATTCAAAAACGTGGAACAGACACTGAAATGCTCCTGATAAATTAAAGACTCAGCTTAATTAAGAATTTTCTGTAATCGAAGTGGTTATATTGGTATCCTATAGGGAACCAAAAATCTTTTATTTTGGTATCATATATGATACCAATCGAAAAGGAAATGCTAAAGCTGGTAATAAAGGAATTTCAGGAGAATCCATTGCCGGAAAATATAATAAAAAGAAGGACAATAAACGTGGATTTGGATTCAAAAAGTATAGTTGCTATATACGGCCCCAGACAGAGTGGCAAGACCTATTATTTTTATCAATTAATAAACTCACTAGTTGAGAAGAATGTCGAAAAAATTGCATTCTCTATATAAATTTTGAGGACGAGAGACTAATGCCGTTCAGCGTTGCGGATTTTTCTCCACTTCTAGATTCTTATTATGAGCTGTATCCCAAAAATAAAGATGCGGTAAAATACCTGTTTTTTGACGAGGTACAAAATATAGAAAACTGGGAGATGGCTGTAAGGAGAATATATGACAAGGAAAAGGTAAGGATGTTTATTACAGGATCAAGCTCAAAGCTTTTAAGCAGAGAGATAGCCTCTTCACTGCGCGGCCGAACAATAAGCTACGAGATGCTTCCGTTCTCATTTGAGGAGGTTTTAAGTGCAAATGGAATAAATGCATCCACTGAAACCGCATACAGCAAGGACAGGTTTGAGATAAAGAGATTATTGGATGATTATATAAAGTTTGGAGGATTTCCAAGAGTTGTATTTGAGAAATCCGAGATAACCCGTATAAGGATTTTGCAGGAATACCTAAACACGCTTTTGGCCAGAGATATTCTTGAAAGGTTTTCTATAAGGAACAAAGTTCTCATAAGGGAGATTATCAGGTTTTCAATTTCAAACGCAACGAAGTTAATATCCGTTTCAAATCTGTATAAAACATACAAGCAGAAAGGGGCAATAACAAAAAGAACTGCAATCAATTATGTAAGTATCTTAGAGGAGGTGATGTTAATTTTTCTGGTCCCAAAATTTTCCGTGTCCCTAAAAGCGCAGATGAGAAATCCGGATAAAGAGTATCTGATTGACAACGGCCTTAGAACGGCATCTGGTTTTTATATCTCAGAGGGGAAAGGAATAATGATGGAAAATGCCGTTTTTCTCCATTTGAGGGAACTGCACAACAAAGATCCTATGCTGGAGATATTCTATTGGGATAATCCAAACAATTCAGCGGATTTTATCCTAAAAAGAGGGAAAAAACCGGTAGCTGTAATTCAGACTACATACGCCTCTTCAAGAGAGAAAATAAAACAGGGTGAAATAGACGGCGTTTTATCTGCAGGAAAAGAGCTAAATTGTAATAACCTTTTAATCATAACCTGGGATTATGAATTACTGCAAAAAGTAGACAGCAAAAAAATCAAGTTTATACCCTTGTGGAAGTGGCTTTTAGATATCGATAATTCTCCTTCTTCGATAAGCTGAAAAAGATTGAAGGAAGATCACGACACAGAGACAATGGGCATTGAAGATATAGTTCTAGATGCATCTATGATAGTAGCATTTCAAGTCAAAGAAAAGTACGGAAAGTGGGTCGGTGAACAACTTTCTCATTATTTCCGATTTCACATACTAGAAATTACTCCCTATGAAATGTTTAATGCTATCCATATCTACAACCGCAGGAAAGAATTATCACAGAAGGAATTCGTCAGATTAATAGATGAAGCATACAAATTTTTAGCTGATTGCAGGGTACACACTTATCATGAGGTATACTCCGTCATGTTAAAACTTTCAACACTTACCGGCGCAGCGGTTTACGATTCTGCATATATTGCTTTAGCACGGAAACTCCAGTGTAAGCTACTAACGGTAGACTTGGCGCTTTATAATAAGCTATCTAAATTTCCGGATTTCCAAAACGTATTGATAGTGCCAGAAAAGTGAATTACAAGTGGTTTTAGATATAGACCCATAAAATAACATTTTAAGATCAAAAAATCTTTATTGCAAAGGTGGCAGTCCCTTTCTTTCACGTATCTGTTTTATTATAGTAGGCTGTATATCCCTTGGTAGTTTCTTGAATGTCTCACCAGCAAGAGACCATGAGCCACGGCCTTCAGTTCCGGACCTCAATTCGTTGGTGAAATTAAAAGTAGATGAGACAGGCATATCCGCGGTTATGACCGCCTTGTTTCCGTCATCCTTTACATTGTCTATTACCCCTCTTTTTGACTGGACAAGCGCACTTATATTGCTAAGGTTTGCCATTGGCAGGTCAATACGTATTACCTGTATCGGCTCAAGGAGTATCGGGTTCGCCTGGAGCACAGCATCCTTTATTGCATCTCTTACAGCAGGGATAACCTGTGCAGGTCCTCTGTGTATAGCATCCTCATGCAAAACCATATCAGTTAGTGTAATCTTGACTCCTCTTACTTCTTCCTTGGCCTGCGGCCCTTCTTTCATGACTTCATTGAATGCTTCTATGCACATCTCTATAACTTCACCTATATGTATTATTCCTCTTGTGCCGTCAACTATCATGTTTTCACCGTAGATTGCAGCTATGCGCTTTGCCTCATCTCTGTCCATCCCTGCTTTCATCAGAAGGTCTATATTCTCAGGAGTGAAAACCTTTATCTTTCCTGTTGGCATGCCTTCATCCGCCAGTGCCTCTATAACCTCCTGTGATAAAGGCTCTGCATAAAGATAAAAACGGTTGTGCTTGTTCGGTGATTTGCCCTCTACGATCGGGCTTTTTCCTGAAATGCTTTCCTTGTATACGACTATAGGCTGTGAGCTGACTATATCTATCCCGTATGTCCTTCTAAGCTTGTCTTCAACTATCTCTAAATGTAAAGTACCCAAACCTGCTATCAAGTTTTCACCGGTTTCATGGTTTATAGATACCTTAAGGGCTATATCGTATATCTCCTGTTCTCTGAGAGCTTGTATAAGCTTTGGCAGATCCTTTGGGTTTTTAGGCTCTATTGCTTTTACAACAACCGGCTGAAGGGAATGCTTTATAGGCTCAAATGGTGTGACATCCTGTCTGTCAGCCTGGCTTAAGGTTTCACCTGATATTATGTTCTTCAGGCCGGCCATACCTATCTGATTACCGGCAAGGGCATTTTCAACCTGGAACCTCTGCGGCCCCTTCCATATATATATCTGCTGGACTTTGTTAATCTGTTTGTTATTTACTAAAAATACATCCTGTCCTCTGCTTATTTTTCCGGAGAATATCCTTCCCACGGCGATTTCACCGGCCTGTGGGTCTATCTCTATATTAGTTACGGATATCATCAACGGCCCGCTGGCATCGCAGGCTAAAAGTGACTTGCCAGTTTCACTGTCTAGATCACCGTGCCATACTATAGGTATTCTGTATTTCTGTGCTTCAATAGGATTAGGCAGATGCTCTATTACCATGTCCAATAGCACTTTATGCACAGGAGTCTTTTTTGCAAGTTCCTTTATCTTTTCCTTGTCACCAGAAGTGTAAGTCTCATAAACATCCTTAAAAGAAAGCCCAGTGTCTTTCATTCTCTTGAATGATAGTGCCCAGTTGTCTCTTGATGCGCCAAAAGCTACAGTGTTATCCTGTACTGAAACCTGCCATTTTCCCTTTACATCTTCCGGTGCTAGATCGTTTATAAAAGAGTTTATCTGTGTTATAAGTTTTATCAGGTGCTTTTGCATTTCATCAGGCGAAAAGCGCATCTCTGTTATAAGTCTGTCTATCTTGTTTATGTATAGTATAGGTTTAACCTTGTCTCTAAGGGCCTGCTTAAGTACCATCTCCGTCTGTGGCATTACACCCTCTACAGAATCCATTACAACTATTGCGCCGTCAATCGCTCTTATTGCACGGGTAACATGTCCTCCGAAGTCAACGTGTCCCGGTGTATCAATTAAATTTATAAGGTATTCATCGTTTTCCTGTCTTTCGTAGACCATGTTTACATTTGAGGATTTAACAGTCATCTGCCTTTCCTGTTCTATTTTCTCGGAATCAAGATAGAGCTGTTTTCCTGCTTTTTCTTCAGAAAGCATTCCGCAGCCTGCCAGTAAAGTATCGCATGTAGTTGTTTTTCCGTGATCTACGTGGGCTATTACACCTATATTTCTTATTCTTTCCCGCTGGTTCATCAACCGCATCACTTTATCTGTCAGAGATTCCTTTTCAGGCATTTTTAACCACCTTTATAACCTTATTAATTTTAGATTTTGTATTTTATACTATTTATAGTTGCCGTTAGCTTAATAACATGATATCCTTTCAACAGCTAAAGCGTGTGGCCTTTTCCTCTAACTTTTGTGATATTTCCTCAACCGCCAAAGCATATGGGCTCCCTATGTAAATTATACTGCGGATATTCTCGATTCTTTTATTTCTGCCAATTTTGAGTTCTACTAAATAAATTTGAGTGTGACTTTAATTCTGTCTAAGGTATTCTGCTAAGTAGATTTATTGTCGCGTTTGTGCACAGATAATTCTAATCTTATCCTTTATTGCATACAGACCTCTTTGTATTCTATTGTTATGGGATTTTTCTCAGTTCGCTTTCATTTCACTTCTAAAGAATGTAGGATTTCCTGCTCACATTTTCTAATCCGCAAGCAGTCCTCTAAATCTATTTATAAAGAATAAGTAAATTTAATATAAATTGTTAAAACTAAAAAAAATAAAAAATAAAACTTGTTTAAAAAAGTATCGGAAGCGTGAACCGTTTACGGTTGGAATAGTAGTGAATCTGGTTTAGATAACCAAGACTTACTTTTTCTTTCCTTTTCCTTTTACTTTTTTAGCTGACTTTTTCTTTGTTGCCATAATATAAAAATTCACTCATCATATAAATAATTTTTTATAAAATGCAGTAAAATAGCATTAATTGATTAGTTTTTCCAGGTTTTTTCTTTCTGAGCAGAAAAAATAAAGCAGATGCTTGTCAATTCCCACGCTTTTAGATATCTCTTTGAATATCCCTATATCTATTTCATAATGCTTTGGTATTATAAGTGTTTGCGGTTTGGAGTAGAATTTATCTGGGAACTTTTCCTGCAGTCTTTGCAACTGCTTGTAATCATTGATTTCATATTTCATATGGCTTCCTCGGCAGCCTGTCTTTTCATAGCCGAGATTTTCCAAGGCCTTTGTAAGATCAGAGAGTTTCAATCCTCTTATTTTATTGCAGCGGTAATCTGTTTGCATTCGGAATCTAAGAGATCATTCTGTATTTAAGCTTTTGTTTACAATATTATTAATTATTGTAAGCAGAGGTAGCGAAGCTCGGTCAAACGTGCTGGCTTCAGGGGCCAGTGGCTCAGGCCTTCGGGGGTTCAAATCCCCCCTTCTGCATTTACAGTAGATGAACATATAAATTTTGGTAAATTAAATTTGATTCCTAAAACATCTTTTGTTTGCTAATTGCCTTTTCACACAACGCAAGTATTTTTCTGCTTGCTTCGAGATATTTATTGAAATTGTCTTTTAAATGTGTTATCTCCATATTCGAGCTGAAGGAGTATCCTGCAGTTCCACGCATTTTTAGAAGTCCTATAAATGTTGTCACTATGAATTCCTGTTCTTTTATAAAATCTTTCGGTAATTTTTTAGTGTTCTTTTCCACAGAATTAATAAAGAATGCCGCTATATCGTGCTTCTTTGGGTATATCTCATCCATGTGTATAAGCACCGCCTTTATAGCTATCTCCACAGACATTTCTAATGAGTATATACCAATATTATAGTCACCTCTTTCACCAGCGGATACAGCAGACCTCATCCACATTTTCGAGTCGGCTATTGCATCTAGATCTTCTTTTCTTTCCATTTTATGAACCTTTCATTTCCATTTTTTACAGGTACATATTCTATCTGATTTAGGGTACTATCAATAAAACTCTCCATTATGCCACCTTTGTCATATAGTACTATACCATCCTTTGCAATTTCGGCGTATATGATCCTTTTATCGGCTAATTGGCTTTTATTTACAATTAAAGGGCTTACATACAAGCCCAAACCTCTCTGAAAAAGTCTTTTCTGTAAATTATAAAGCTTTTTGTCTATCTCATCCGTTTTGTTCAAATAAAATAATGGATTCCCGTCAACTACTATAAATAAGTCAATGTCGCTGTATTTGTTCCATGTTCCTCTAGCTACAGATCCAAAAAGGATTACCCCAAGAACGCCTTTATATTCGGTGAGCGCAGCGACATAAGCCGTTATATACGCTCTAACCTCTGGATCGAGTACCACTATGTGCATGTCTTTTTTCATTAGAATTCTAATAATATCGGAAAAACTCAAGCTGGCTTGGTGGTTCTCTGCCATAGCTGACTTTGCTTTTTTTAGACTGTTATAAGTGTCTATATCAAGCAAAATCTGTTTCCATTTCTTCATATTCATATTATGAAATCATGATTATTAAAATTTATCGATAAAATTTTATCGATAAAAACTTAACAATATTTGTGTTTATTAGAAGCATGGCAAGCTTTGCTCTTTCACAGGATGGGAGTGAACTGAAGAAATAGAATTTTAATACTGCTTGAAATAAATTTTAATAGTATGTATCATCATAAAAATTAATGATATTAGAAACCAAGCGGCTTATTCTGCGGCCTCCAAAGGAAAGCGACTGGAAAGATATAGTTGAAGGCGCAAATGACATAGCTGTCGCAAAGAACTTACTGGTATTGCCATATCCTTACCATAAAAAGCATGCAATAGAGTTCATAAAACTAAATATAAAGCATGCAAGTGCAAAGAAAACTGGGAAGTATGAATTCTTCATTGAACTAAAGAAAGAACACAAAATAATAGGAGTTACTGCAGTTTACGTAACTCCTCAAGATAGCAAAGTCTGTAGTACGGGTTCATGGATAAACAAGAAATATTGGAGAAAAGGATACATACTTGAAGCCAAAGTTCCAGTGCTTGATTTTGCATTCAATAAGTTGAAGATGAGGAAGATTGAGACCTCAGCATTCGTTGAAAACACAGCTTCCAATAATATGTCATTAAAACTGGGATTCAAACTGGAGGGCACAAAGCGGCATTCAGTAACAAATAAAGCAACAGGGAAAGTGAAGGATGAAAACATATACGGCATGTTGAAAAGCGAATGGAAAGAAAGAAGGCCGTTCATAGTAAAGGAAGTGCAGAAAAAGATTGCGCTTTACGGTTAAAATAAACAGTCTTAAATTTTTTTATTTATCATAACGTGATAGGATAATCAAGTAATGACTTTCCGTATTTCAATTTTCAGTCTAAAAGCCGATTTAAAATTTCCAGGTATCTTTTTACTTTATTTATATTATCATCGGCAACATGTTTGAGAGTTTCCATGCTTATATTGTTTGAGAACATATATCCAGCAGAATTCCTATATCTTAAAAGCACCTGCATGGTGTCTAGCATATTATCTATTTCTTTCTGTTCAAGTCCATTACCTTTCATATTTGCAGGGAATGACATTCTTATTACTCCTGTTATATCATGTATTTTCGGGTAGTCTATACCATTTTTTATCAGCACAGCTTTCAGCCCTATTTCCAGTGACATCTCCATTGCATATACGGAATTGTCATAGTTCCCAGCATAATAACTTTTTTTAGATGTATCCCACCACCTAAGTGCATTATCCAGCGCAGATTTTACATCTTTTTCCATTTCAATTCTACCCCCAAGGGAGTTATTCTGCGTTTATGCGGAAGCGCTTTAATCCTGTCAAAAAATCTAGTGAGTATATCATCCTTTTCGTACAGGATTATGCCATAGTCGGCAATGTCAAAATACAGCGGAATAGTGTTGTTTAACTCCTTTATTGAAAGAATCAACGGGCTGAACCTGTAGTATTTCCCCTGTTTTATGAAATTCTCCTCCAGTGGCAAAAGCTTTTTTCTTACTTCCCATAATCTTTTTGTATACTTGTATTCACTTTTAACCACAATAAGGAAATCGACATCGCTTAAGTCATTATAACTGCCTTTGGCAATGGATCCGAATAAGGCTATCCCCTGTACTTCCTTGTTGTCTTTCACTATCTTTATGGCTTCAAGAATGTAGTTCCTTAATTCTGCGCTTAGATTGACAGAGAGCAGTGTTCTCTGTAATAGGTATTGAATTGCATCGCTTATGCTGTTATCTGCTTTTGTTTGGATATCTAGGTTATCCCTCATAATAAGCAGTTTATTATATGCGCTTTCTTTTACCATAATTGCTTTATAACCAGGACTTACCATATTATCTTATACTTTTTATCTTATATAAAACTGGCTGTTAGGGTTTTATAGAGTTGAAACCTTTTTAAATGAAAAAAACCAACCAATGAAATGGTCTGGAACACAAAAGAGAAGGCAAGCAAAGTCTGGATACTCTTAGGTTTTATAGGATTAGGGCAGCTTGTTGCGCTAATCTATTCATTGGTAAGCAAGGAAGACAAGGACAGAGTATTTGGTGTTTTATTTATACTGGGTTTTATCGGAGATATCCTAATATATTTCCTCGAAAAGGATAAGGATACCTACATTGCAACAATGGCTTTATATCTGCTTATTGGTGAGATAATACTTCTGGTTATCTGGATTCCTCTATTTTTTTCTGCAGTTTTGATTTGATTAAGATAGTATAATCTGTTTCTGGTTTTTGTTATTCATTGCATCCCTAAACCAAATCTTCTTTTACTGTTAGAAGGCAGGCCGTAATCCATTCTGTATGCCTTTGCTCCCAGGGAAAAGCTGGAAACAGCTATGACTAGCAGGGAAATCGGCAGAAGAACCGGTTGATACCCTATAAGAAGAATTGAAAGATCGGTGAATACAACCGAAAAGATATATACATAAAGAAATTTTCCTAAAGGAATTTCCTTCTTTGACATAACTATTTCAATGGAAGAGTAAACGGTCCATATCGCTGCCATTAGAAGGATATAGAAATTAAATGAATAATGGCTAAGAGCATAGGTTGTAATCTGCCTTGCACCAAAATAAAAGAACACAATAAGGAAAAAAGCAGCCATTATAGGTATCAATATATATGAGTACCTGAAAATTGGATAGGTTTCCCTTCTTTCCGTATTCCTCCAGCGTCTGCTTCTCAGGTATATCCCTGCGGTATATAGAACAAGAATGAAGGAAAATGGGAAAAGAGATATCAAATCCGAGTGCAGATAACTGAAGAGCATGTAGGAAAGAGAGATAGCAGTAATAGCGGAAATGAAAAAACCCGAGGAATTAAGCAGTTTTTTAGTTTCCATCTTTGTTTTGATAGGTAACATTTCCTATGAGCTTAAGCACGGATCCCTGAAAGGCATACGGGTCGTGTATACCCCTAAGGACTATATTTGGCCTGCCCTGTTCCTCCGGCCTTATCACAACCTTTCCGAGCTTGAGTATCCTCTCTATTATGTTTATATCAACAGAAACATCGCTTATTTTAGAAGGCAGTATTATATTCGTGTCCTTCGCTATAACCCCTCTTTGTATTATTACACGGGAGTTTGTTATTATATATTCTATGAAGTAAACCTGGAGCTCCGATACAACAACGTATATAATTCCTATTATCTCAAGTATTGTTGATATCGCAGGCAGGCTGCCTATGAGTGGAAGACTAAAATGCGCATATACTAGCAGCGCGTTTATCGAAATGTCATATGACGGCTCAAATAAAGATAGCAAAACGAATATAACAATGGATAGGATTATTATCCAAACTCCTCTCCAGAATTCTTTTTGGCCCAGAATGGAAGGTTTTTCCGATAGTATTACCTTTTCACTTGCAAGCAAAAAGCTTTTCATCATACTTTATTAATTGATAATTTATAATATATATCTATAGAATATGAAAACAGCAGCTTTATTCACAGGCGGTAAGGATTCCACTTATTCGGCTTTTTTGTCCTCAAAGGAGAACAGCATAGAGTGCCTTATGAATATGTTTTCTGACAATAAGGACTCATATATGTTTCATACTGTTGGTGGAAAGCTTCTTGATCTACAGGCGGAATCAATGGGTATACCGCTGGAAACTTACAAGACAAAGGGTATAAAGGAGGAAGAGCTTTGGGACTTAAGAGATTTTATCATTGAAATAAAGAAAAAATACGGCATAGAAGGAATAATAAGCGGCGCGATAGCCAGTGAATATCAATATAACAGGATAAATGCCTTATTAAGGGAGCTTTCATTGAAATCTATAACGCCGCTGTGGCATATAGATGTGGAAGGTTACCTTAAGAGTATCATAGCTGATGGCTTTCATGCAGTCATAGTTTCGGTTTCAGCGGATGGCTTAGGTAAAGAATGGCTCGGCAGGGAGATAAATATGGATACCCTCCCTGAATTGATGGAGTTAAGCAGAAAATACAGGTTCCATCCAGGATTTGAAGGAGGAGAAGCGGAAACGGCTGTGCTTGACGGGCCAAACTTCAAGTACAGGATATCTATAGATGATAGTAGTATTGTGGAAGACGGGGGAAAATATTATCTTGATATAAAATCAGCAAGTAAGACCGAAAAGTAATCACTTTATCACTTTCTGCATTATCCTGTCAATCCTCATGTCCAGCTTTTTGGAGTCGTTTTCTCCGTTGTAAAGCTTAAAATCTGAAAGTTTTTCGGTTTTATCCAGCTGGAAGATCCGCTTCTCATTTTTGTCCCCATTTAGAAAATCGCGGTATGATGACGGTGCATCTATCCTGTTCCTTTCAACTGTCCGCTTGAATCTTACTCTCGAAGGAGCGTATACAAATATATTGTAAAAGTCCAATGTGCTCTTCTCCTTAAAGAACAATATATCCGCAGGGAAACGTATGCCGGCTATTGCGAATCTCTTTTTACCGCTCTTTTTTATCTTTTTTAGACATAGCTCCATTACATAATTATTCCCGTATTTTTTCCTTAGATCCTCCTGCAGCCTCTGCTGCTCTTCTCTGCTTATCTTCCCCTTTTTCATCTTTGCAAGTTTTTCCCTTATTATGTCACCAGGGGAAATCTTTTGGAAGCCGTATTTTTTGCATATAATATCTGCTATGTAATCCTTTCCGCCGCCAGGCAGAGACGAGAAACCAGCTATAAGAATCTTTCCTTTCACTTACAGATATCGGCTTTAAAGAATAAAAACTTTTTGAGGCAAAGTACTTATTCTAGTTTGTATCATCCAGTAATAATGGAAGGCAATGCGAAGCAGGGCAGTCTGGAAGTCTTTCTATCCCAAAGCAAATTCAAGAAACAAGCAGATTATCTGGGATCTGAGGTTTTCTTCATGCTTTCCCGCCTTTATCTGGAAGGGCTGTCGCATCCGGAATCAAAAGCTCTTTTTCCCGATGCGCTTATAAATGATTTTCAAGAAATTCACTCGGAGCTGTCGCATGCGGATAAACAGCGGAAGTCAATGCTTTATAATTATCTTGTAGCTATGGGCGCAGCCAAAACCAAGGAGGTTCTGGGAAAATCATACGATAGCATAATGGAAAAGAAAAGGCTTTTGCTAGATAAATTAGGATACTCCTCGATATATAAGAACTTTGTAAACGCGCAGGCGGGTGATTCATTGATGGAAGCAGAGGGAGATGAGTTCTTCTACATAAACGGGAGTAAAGGCCACCTCAATGACTATGGCAGAGAGCTTATATGGGTTTTTGCCAAGACGGTGGAATTTCTATATGAAACAGTTTTCGAATAATTCAGATGAACAGATGACAGAGTACCGGTTAGAGGCTATACTTTCGAATTCACAGGTAAAATCGCAGTTCTTTGAATTGGGCTACGGTATATTCAATCTGTACAGAAATGTATACGAAAAATACGGGGAAATATTATATCCGCATGATGATGAAAGACGCTACCAGAATTTTATGGAAGCGGAGGAGGATATCAATTATATTGAGCGGAAAAATGGCGGCAAATCGCTCCTGAATCAGTGGTTTGAAAGCAACAGAGATTATATCGGCAGCAGGTTGTTCGGTAAAAACTATGAAAAGGTAAAGCAGCTTGAGAGAACTCTTTTGGATAATAAAGCAATAAACAGTTTAGTATCCGAAGACCTCTCTTCAGAATTCCTTAAATTCATGGCAATTGGGGAATCTGATAATAAATCAGTAAAGGAAGAGAAGAATAACTTAATCCGGGCATACAAGCAGGCTTTGGAATCAATATATAGGCTTTATACGTAAAGCAGATCACTTAAGCCTAAGAGCATCAAGGACATGCGGTGCATGTGTTTCTATTCTGAATCTTTTTCTTATATAGCTGGAAAGCTCCAAAATCTTGCCTTCTTCTCCATGTCCTATTATTATCCTTCTCGGTCTTGGCCTTATGTCGTTGACAAATCTTTCAAGCTGTTTTCTGTCAGAGTGGCCAGAGAAACCCTCTATTGAGTAAACCAGCGCATTTACATTAAAGTGCCTAAGCTTTCCGTTAAGCTCTATATCGACTTCTCTTCCTCCGTTCTGTATTGTTCTTCCGAGCGTGCCGACTCCCTGGTAGGAAACCAAAACTACGGCGTTTTTCTCATCCTCACAGAGATTGGCAAAGTAGCTTACAGAAGGGCCTCCGTTAAGCATGCCGGATGTAGCCAGTATTATAACAGGGCCTCCGGAAAGCACCTGTTTTCTTTCTTCTTCACTGACAGTGTGCTTGAATATCGGCGACAGAAATGGATTGTTATTGTGTGTGATTATTCTGCTTCTAGTCTCACTGTTCATGAACTCAGGGTAAACAGTATATATTGCAGTAACATCCCAAAGCATTCCATCTACAACAACCGGAATCTCCGGCATCAGGCCGTAGCGCTGCCACTCCTCTATTAAAAGCATTATCTCCTGGGCCCTTCCGACACCAAGAACTGGGATAAGGACTTTTCCATTGTTTGCAATAGTCTTGCTTATTATATCAAAGAAAAACTGCTCTGTTTCTGTTCTCTGTGGCTGTATATCAGAATCTCCGCCGTAAGTGCTTTCCATTATCAGCGTCTCTACTCTTTCAAACTGTGTCTCGGCCCTGTTAAGAGTCTTAGAATTGTCATATTTGAAGTCACCAGTGTAAAGTACATTATAGAATCCGTTGCCTATATTGAGATGCACCATCGCTGAGCCCAGGATATGGCCTGCATTATGCAGCGTTATTCTTATATCTGGAGTTATATCCGTCACTTCGTGGAAAGGAAGAGTTATCGAATGTTTCAGCATATCCTTTATATTGTCAACATCAAAAAGAAGCTTGCCATTTGTTTTGCTTGCAAGACTTATGTAATCCAAATGTAGCAATGTCATCACATCCCTTGTAGGCGCAGTAGAGTACACCGGCCCCTTATAGCCGTATTTGTACAGCGCAGGCAGGAAACCGCAATGGTCTAAATGGCTGTGCGTTATGACGACAGCATTGAGCTTTGATATATCAAATTCAGGAGCATCGACCCTCGGCACAGGCTCCTTTTGGTTGCTGACATCAACACCTGCATCAAGCAGAACCGAGCTTATCGGAGTCTGCACGAGCACAGCAGATCTTCCAACATGGCGGAAAGCTCCAAGGGCGCTGATCCTAACCCAGTACTTATCATCAGGCTCGAATTTTGAATTATATATATTTTCTCCTATCTCATTCAACATTTTTCTTCTGAATTTTGAATTATCGAAAAGCATCTCCCTTATGGCCTTGACTATATCCGATTTTATCAGCGGGGAATGTGCCATTATTACCGACCAGCCTGTTTCCTCTTTTATCCGGTTTATTCCGGCCCTTCTCTCTCCTGTAATTACATCCGGTTTCTCTGCTTCTATTGTGACTATGCTTCTTTCCGCATCAAACCAGAAATCCGTTATCCTGGCTTCATCAAAACCCATGCCGATTATTTTTTTCTCGGCGTCCTTCTCATCCATCAGCAGAGACGGGTCTAGTCTGACCTCTATTCTCTTCTTTTCCATGCTGACAAGGTTCCTTATAACATCTGAGTTATTCAAGAAAAAGTTCCTGTTTTTTGTGTATATTACTACATTTGACACTTCAAACTCGATATCTTCTATAAGCGAATTGTCCGCTATAAATTCCTTTATACTTTTTTTTATGTCTTCCATAGATTTTAGCTTCGATTTTCAGTCTAAATTACTCTTATATTTAAGTAGCTCAAATTCCCGCATAAGATACCTATAAAGTTATTACTTGCTTACTATCTTCTGTATCTCTTCATCTGTAAGCTTCTTGTATCCTTTCTTGTTTATTACCGCGATGTCTATTCCTTCTCCTGTGTAAACGTCTCTCCTTATTGCAGCTGATACTCCTTTGTATGCCAGCTTTATAGCCTCATCCTCTGCCATTCCCTCTTTGTAGTCGCCTTCTAAAACACCAAGGGCGAAGATCCCGCCGCTGCCGGTCACTGTAAACTTATCCTTGCCCTGTCCACCGGCCTCATCTATTGAATAGAGCTTAGGCTCGTAGTCGTACCCTCCGACTATGAATTCTCCATATATTAAGTTCAATGATAACCGTTTGTTGAAAAGTATTGCGCTTAAAAGGCTCACAGCTCCATCAGTGTCAAGCTTTGATCCAGATCTTATCTGGTATAATGTTAATTCGGATCTCATAAGCCTTACCATTGCCTGTAGGT
Source organism: archaeon (assembly GCA_037443005.1). Lineage (GTDB taxonomy): Archaea > Nanobdellota > Nanobdellia > Parvarchaeales > Parvarchaeaceae > Parvarchaeum. The sequence goes on along the minus strand of JBBIPE010000011.1, from coordinate 9,328 downwards.
CTGCAACCATACCTGCAGTGGTTATCCCTATTTTATCGCTTATCGACATTACCTTCTCCGCATTCTTGTTAGCGACTATATGATCTGCGGTTGCTCTTCTATCTGCTGCAAGGATGACACCATCTTTGTAGATTAACCCTAACGTCGTTGTTCCAGTTTTTACTATGCCCATAAGAATCGAGTATTTGTTTACATTTTCTGATGAATTTTTTAGTATTTAAATCTTTCCAGGGTATTACTAAGCCGAGAAAACAATTACATTTATATATCTTATGTTACTATTTAAAAATGAAAAGTTAATAACTAAAAAGTTACCATAATAGATATGAAAGCAAGAACATCATTCACAATAGATGCAGACGTTGTAGCAAAGCTGGATTCTCTCGTTGACAACATATATTATAGATCAAAGAGCGAGGCTGTAGAAGACATATTAAGAAAATATTTTGAGAAGCAGAACACTGCAATAGTTTTATGCGGCGGAGAATTCATTATAAATGGGACGAGTTACTACAGACCTCTTGTAAAGGTCGGTGAGGTCACCGTTATAGAACGCATAATAAACAACTTGAGGATAAACAACTTCAGGAGCATAATAATCTCCGGAAAAACCGAGCTCCTAAAACAGATTTTTTCCATACTTAAAAATGGCGAAGGCTACGGCGTTGACATAAAATATGTAGATGACAATAACCTGAAGGGTAGTGCAAAGGCACTTGAGAGGGTGAAGCAGTATGTTGGATCCACGACGCTTTTTGTTACAGGCGATTCAGTCTTTGATATAGACTTAAAAGATATGCTGAAGTTTCACATTGCACACAACAGCCCTGCTTCAATGGCTATATACATCCCGCCTGACACATCCTTCCCGACAAAGGACAAGATAGTGATCAAAGGAAGCAAGATACTTATGTATGAGAAACTACCTGAACCTATAAATTCAAAGCTTATACCAACGTCAATATTCCTTCTTGATCAAGAGGTTTTCAAGTACATACCTCCTGGAGATTTAGAATGGAATATAAAAACAGATCTGCTTCCACTTTTAGCCAAGGACGGCCTGCTTTTCGGTTATATGTATAACGGAAAGTGGCTTTCAATAAAGACAAAAGAAGATCTAGATAGAGCAAAGAAGGAAATGGAAGGAAGAAACGCTTAAATCTTGCAATCTTATAAATATTTCTATGGAATTCAAGGACGTTGATGAACCTGTTGAAAAGATAACAAGGGAAGGTTCAAGGAACTTTATAAAAATAGGGCTTACGAAAGGAATAGATGGCGAAAAGGAGATAACATTTATCAGCATAAAGAAGGGATATACCGCCGCTGACAACAACGGCAAGGAACAGGAAAGGATAAAGACTAGCCTGACAGTTAATTTCGACGAGCTTCCTCTACTTATAGATGCTTTGAAGAGCTTCAAGGATAAATTGGAATCCGGTAGTTTTTCATAATTCAAGTTTCCTGAAAAATTCTCTTATTCAATAAAGTTTTTATATTTGTAATTATTAAAGATGCTATGAAAATATACGTTTTGTTTGCAGCTGTTTTCATTATGCTGTTCCTTATAGGTACAGTAAAGGCACAGGGTGTGCAGAATGTAATAGGGTCTACAAGCCTTTACATATTCGGCGTCACAAATTCATCAAACGGCACAGTTGTTGGCGTACCAGCCATACTTAATCTTACGATAACAAACGGCACTGGAAAAGTGTTTTTGGGATCGACACCTTTGACGCAGACGGACACTCAGGCACAGGGCGTGCTTTCAACGGACGTGGCCTGCCAGCTGCTGAATATAAACTGCAATGATTATAATTTTTACTATTATATAACATCCTCTTCGGTTGAGGTTGGAGGGCCAAGTGCGGGTTCCGCATTCACCATGGCCGCAATGTCCATACTCTCCGGTAATCCTCTAAATCAGAGGGTTGCCATGACTGGGACAGCAAATCCAGATGGCAGCGTAGGTATAGTCGGCGACGTTTCACAGAAATCAATGGCGGCTGCAAATCTAGGGATAAAGACATTCCTTTACCCGGCAACGGACAATATCTCATCTTCTGCATTGGCATATGATGAGGCTCACGGAGAGACTCCTATACCGGTGAACTCGGAATATGAGGCATTTGAATACTTTACAGGCTACAATATAACACCAGTGATAAATTACAGCATACAGACTCCTTTGTATCTCAATTTAATGAAGCAGACTTACCTCCAGTTTAGTGTATATCAAAATGGCATTTTATCAACAACTGTAAACAACAGCAATTCAACCATAAGTTCGCTTATCTCGCAGGCTGAGTCCGATATCTCGGCACAGAAATCAGATGCAGCAGTCGGCAATTACTACATTGCGGCAAGCAGCATGATAACATCCTCTTCGGATTTGCTACAGGCAAAAATACTTGAAGAAGTGCCATCATCGAATTCAGATTCGTTTGTAAGTAATCTAATAAAGACGGAAAACACAACACTGACTGGCATACAAAACAACATATCAGATAATTATATATCGAATTCCTCAACTACCATTCTTAAATTGATAGCATTTGATAGATTAATGCAGGCAAGGGATTATCTTAATGATTCTGCTTCCAGTCTTTCATCCGGTAATCTCCAGGATGCAATTTACTACTATTCACTTGCAGTCGTTAAGGGTGAGACAGCGTATTTCTGGGTTTCCATACTTCCAAGTGGCAAGTCAAGCTTTTCACAGTCAAGTTACAAAGCGCTGAGCAATTACTATCTTTACAGAGCATCATCCTATTCAGATTATGCAAATCTACTGGGCGTGGATCTGCCTTCGGAATACTCGGAGATGGAGTCTTATCTTACATCCGCTGAGAGCAGATACTACAGTGGCAATTACATCTCATCAATATTCGCTTCAATAGAATCTATAAGCGTTTCGCAGATGCTTATAGAGGAGAACAGCCTTGTCAGCAATTCTGCTTTACTGGAAATAAGCAATCAAAGCTCAATAGCGACGCTGAGCGCATTAAATTCTGCTGAGGCATCAGGTGTGACTCCATTCCTGGGGATAAGCTATTATTATTTCGGCAGCCAGTTTTACAATGCTTCAAATATCTCGGATTCCGATTTCCCTGAGTATCTTCTGTTTGAAACAGAGGCAAGGGGCTTTACAACTTTAGGAGTGCAGCTTCAAAATGCAACTCTTATACCCGCGGTTCCATCTCTTCAGCCAATACCAGTGTCAAAACCTGTTGAGCCTCTAATCGAGGAGATAAGCTTTATAATACTCGGAGCTGCAATAGGTGTAATACTTGCAGGCATAGTGTTTGAATATAGATTATACAGAAAAGTTAAGCCACAGAAGCAAGATACTAAAAAGACTAAAGCTAAGAGAAAGAGCAAGTCCAGCGGTAAAAGAAGAAAGAACGGAAAAAGATAGTTTAAAGAAGTTGGGCCCAACAAAATGGCATAATATAAGCAGATAATAAGTTCACTTTAGCTTTGATTAAAAAATCGAGTGCTTTATTATACTAAAAAGTACATTTATTTGTCGGTCTTTGGACTATATACTCTGTATGATATGCCATGATTACCCAAAATTTTCGTAATGTCATCGATAAGATTGCCTTTCATTATAGCTACAACAGGGCAATGCCCCTGGCTTAATTTTACCTTCTCGTTTATTTCCATGGCTATGCATTCCTTTCTTTTTTGGTTTATCATGTAGATGAAGTCATCCAAGCCGGAAAGGTAATCTAAATTTTTTTGGGCTTCAAGCGGATGTCCCTCTTTATTATCTGTGTTGCTGATTGAATTGGTCTGCCCTGTATACGGTCCTTTCAAAAAAAAGTCCATATTCGATATTTTACCGTATTTTTTTGCGATTTCGTATAATTTTTTGTCATCATTAGAGTATAAATTGTCAATGGATTTAACGCCTCCCCAAAGAGTATATTCAGGTTGGTATCTCCTGATAATATTTCTGAGTGATTTATAATCACCGCTTTCATCTACCACTATAGCATCAAGGTTTTTCATTTTTATTTATGATTATATACTGTATAAATACTTACTATTCCTGAGGGTTGATTATCGGCAAAGATATAAATTAGAGGATAAATAATATCTAATAGAGTTTATCCAGAGTGGATACAGGTTAGAGTTGCAATAAAGTAATCGGAACAGTGTCCATGTTTGGATTAAGTATAGTTTGTGCTCGTGAACATAAAATGGAACAGAAAAATAGCAGGTTGGAGGATCCGGATGAGGAGCTTACTAATCTTGCTTTATCACGCGGCATATTCTTTCATACAGCAGATATATTCAGTGACAATATCTCTGGTTTCTGGGAATATGGGCCGGTTGGTTTGAAGATATTCAATAATCTTATAGTGCAGTGGAGAAAGCTCGTCAATTCAATGAACGGCTTTGAGATATCCGGAAGCGTTATTCTACCGAAGAAGGTGCTGCAGGCCTCAGGCCATGAAAAGAATTTCTTTGATATGGAGATAATATGCAGCAAGTGCGGCACGGTATATAGAGTCGACAAGCTTTTAGAGGAAAAAGACAGTGATAAGAACTTTGAGGGTTTATCGGAGCAGGAATACAGGAAATACATAGATGACTATAAAATAAAATGCGCCAAATGCGGCGGTGAGCTTGGGGATATTAAAAAATTGGGAACAATGTTTTCATTAAAGGTCGGCGAGGATGTGTCGGCTTATCTGAGACCGGAAGCATGCCAGGCAATATTCCTTGATTTTAAGAGAGTATTTGATACAAATGGCAGGAAGCTTCCGCTTGTGATATCGCAGGTTGGCAAAGCATTCAGAAATGAGATATCTCCTAGAAATAATCTTTTAAGGCAGAGAGAATTCTACCAGAATGACATTGAGATATTCTTTATAGATGATAATTTTGATTTGAAGGAAGACCCGGAAATACAGATATACGACAAGAACTCAAGCGGGATAGAAAGAATAAAGATCTCAGAGGCATTATCAAGAGGATTGATAAAAAATAAGGTCACAGCCTACTCGCTTTCAAAGATATACTATTTTCTTCTTTCTATAGGCTTTCCAAGCGATAGCATAAGATTCAGAAAGCTTTATGAGGACAAGGCATTTTATGCGGAGGAGTCATTTGATTTGGAGATAAGGAAGGGTGAAAGCTGGATTGAGCTTGTGGCATGCAATCACAGGGGAACTCATGATCTGGCAGCGTATGAGGAGTACGGCGCAAAGGGCCTCAGAGCGGACGGCAAGATACCAAATGTGTTTGAGCTTTCTATGGGGACCGACAGGCTGTTCTACCTTCTTTTGTCGCTTTCGCTCAAAAAGGACAGTGAGAGAAGATGGCTTTCTTTGGACAGCAAAATCTCTCCATTTAGAGCGGCGATTTTCCCGCTTGTTTCAAAGGACAATCTTGGTCCAAAGGCAATGGAACTATTCAATAATTCTGCATATCATGATGATATACTTTACAGTGAAAGTGGTAGCATAGGAAAGAGGTACAGGAAAGCCGAAGAGATAGGTGTAAGACTGGCATTTACAGTGGATTACGAGACTATGGAAAACGACACAGTAACTGTAAGGGAAAGCGACTCAATGAAGCAGTTCAGAGTTTCCATAAATTACATTGATATTATATTGAAGGAATTAGAATCCTGCGATTTTAATGGTCTTATACAGAAATATGGGTATCATTGAGATTTCCACTTGTTTATAGTAACACCTATATTGTCTATGAGATGCATAACAGAGAATGACTCCTTCTCCTTCTTGCATGCTGTTCTTCCTGAGTATCCGTTTATGAAAGCGGCAGCAGCAGCCGACTCAATTATCTCATTTCCCTGTGCAATCAGCGATCCGCATATGCCTGCAAGCGAGTCACCTGTTCCACCTTTTGTCATGTAAACTGAATTTATTTTGTTTATGAAGGTTTTCTCTCCGTTCGAGATTACATCAAAATGCCCCTTTAATATTATATTTGTATGTAAATCGGCTGCCTTTTCATAAACCTGCTTGATTCTCTTTTCCGCTTCTTGTGAAGGTTCCTCTCCGAAGATAAGCTTAAACTCGTTTGAATTAGGGGTTATGATAACTCTGTTGTCCAAAAGCCTTTTATCTGCGACTTTTACTGCGTCCGCATCCAGGACTATCTTTTTGTTTATTTCTCTTAATATCCTGTTTACAAGCTCTTTCTGTTCATTCCCACTTCCCAAGCCGTTTCCAATTATAATTACGTTGTTCTTTTCCGCCTCTTCCTTTATTACGTCAAATGACTGTGCTGTAAGATATTCTGAGTTTACAGGCAGAGTTATAAGCTCTGGTGAAAACGAGGCACATATATCTGCCGCTCTTTTCACAGTTATTATCTCTGTTAAATCGCATCCGCTCCTCAGTGCGGACAATGCAACTATCGCTGGCGAACCAGTGTAATGATTAGACCCGCCTATAATAAGGACTTTCCCGAAATTTCCCTTATGTACCCAGTTGCTCCTTCTTCTGTAAATACTTTTTATTATCCTCTCATTTATAACTGTGTATATCATTGTTACCTTCTATCCGAAAATCAATCGTCGGTTCTGAGTTTTCCCTGCTATTAAAATGCTAGTTACTGCTTTATTGAATTTTCTTTTTATATTTTGTTCATTGCCATCTTTGGAGCAATTTATCATATGTTAAGAGAGGAACTATGGCCTCCGAATAGCGAAGCATTTGGTGATATATACTTTTTTATGTTGTTTATAGCTATATAGGCCTCTGATCCACCGACAGCTATAAGTGCAAATTTAGGCTCATCGCTTACATTTGCCATATCACCTGCAGCGTATATCCCGTCAATATTCGTTTTGTAGTTATGGTCAACTTTTATGTAGCGTTTATCATTTTCCAAGTTTAATGACTTAAAAAGCGATGGATTTACCTTATAACCTATCGCAACAACAACTGCATCAACTTCTATTGTGCTCTGCTTATTTGCAGTATTATCAAGAACGTCTATGTTTTTAACTGAGTTTCCATCTCCGTTTATCTTTTTTACATCGGTATTCATTATAATCTCGGCTTTCTCATCGCGTTTCACTGCATCAACACTAGATTCGGCGGCTTTGAATGTGTTATTATGCTGTATTATATAGGTTTTTTTGCATACTGGTGATATAAGCATCTGATAATCAAATGCGGAGTCGCCTCCTCCTATAATAGCTACAGTTTTGCCTCTGAATTCATCTACATTTTTCACTGAGTAATAAACGCCTCTTCCGCTATATTCATCCTCCCCTTCTGCATTCAGTTTATTGGGGTGGAAATCACCAATGCCGCCGCATATGAGAACCGCCTTCGCGATGTACTTCTGCTGATTATTGACCTCTATTATAAAGCGCTTATCCTGCTGTGGTATTATATCTGTTACTTTTGAATTAAATTCTATACGTCTCTTGAAAATCTGTGTCTGTTCGTACATTTTTGTGGATAGATCCTTTGAAAGCATCTTGGGCACGGCCTGTACATCATATACCTCTTTTTCAGGATACAACTCCAGCATCTGCCCACCATATGTATCAAGGCTTTCAAGCGTCACGCTGTTTATCTCCCTTAATCCTGCACAAAAGCTTGCGAACATTCCTGTCGGTCCCGCGCCTATTATAATAAGGTCGATTTCTTCCATATAAGCAAGATCAGCTGTACTCTCTCCAAGTATAATTGCAGTTCATGCACTTGTAGAACCTTGTCGGCGGTTCATCCGATGCTCTTGTCTGCTCTGTCCAGGATATTATCTTTTTCTCTTTGCATTTAGGGCATTCTGTGTCCTTTTCAAACTCCATCTGTGCCAGTGTCTCTTCCTCAGATGGCGCTTCCTCGACTATCTTTCTTTTAAGCTTTTTTGGTTTTGTTTTCAGTTCAATATCTTCCTCTTTCATTCTTTTATTAGAAATTTGTAATTTTTAAGCATTATCTTATATATAAACAAACTTTGAACTTCCTATAAATACAATATTAATTTAGTATGGAATTTCTAAATTATTCTCTTTATCTCTTGTCTGCATATTAAATCTGATAGTATTAGGTTATAACATAAAGTGGATAAAAGCGAAAAATGTGGGAGAAACCGCACTATATGGGCAGCCTATAGATTATTGAACAAGTTTTATTTTTCATAATAACTTCTTATAAAAACTAAATTTATAAGTTAAATAACCCTATTAATAATATGAAAAAGATAGGACTTGTAGTAATTATACTTATTTTATCTGCTTTTTTATTCTCTTCAGTTCATGCTCAGCCGATTCCAGTGGGCAGTTCTACCTCTTCTAATGGGTTTTCACTTGGTCCGCTTACTTCTGGCAATTCCGTTCTATATGCGGGCTTCTTTGCGATAGTACTTTTCATAGTATTTGCTATAGCACTTGATAGAACGCAGCTTTCCAGCGGCAGGATAGCGATATCTTTAATGTTTGGTTTGATAGCATTTTTCGTTCTTTATACAAACAGTACATTGCTTCATTTCTTCCTGAATACATTTATAGTACTTGCATTCATCGCCTTGATACTTGGTATGCTTGCTTTGGTCAAGTCTCCAAGGTCGATAAGGCTTATAGGCCTTATAGTAGCCTTATTCCTTGTATATATTCTATTTGCAAATGATTCAGGATTAACCAATTCAGTAAACTCAGTATTGCATATAAATATCTTAGATATACTGCCATTGATACTGGGTGCAGTAACTGTACTTGTTATAATAGTGCTTCTTCTTAGAGGTATACGCAACCACAAAAGTCTTCCTTTAAGAGTATTTCTAGTTTTTCTCGTCTTTTTTCTCATAGTTCTCCTTATACCAGGGTTTGCAAGTTTTCTTTTCAGTCCGTATGTTGGCATTTCCCTTTTAGTTATAATAATAGTCTTTCTAATAATATGGTGGAGGACATCACATCCAAATGGGCCAAAGCCAGATAAACATGCAATAAAACAGCAGAAAAGAGCCGAAAAGGCTACAAAGTTACAGCCCAAGATTTTATCCTCAATAGCAAACAGGAAAGAAGCAAATGCTCCAATATTGCAGGAGTATAGGGATTTGCTTAAAAAAGGCAATCTCTCCCCAAATGAGCAGCTTAGGATGGCGCAGCTTAAGAATCAGCTGGCAAACGAGGGCTGGAAGAATTTAGGTGACAGGTCAAAGCTTAGTGCATTGCAGTATAAAGACAAACATATCAACAATAAAGATCTTCAGAAGGTTACAGGGTTTTTTTCAAGAGAACCTGCCTTGCGTAAGCTGAAGTCAAATGCAAAGGCTAACTACAAAATGTCAAGAAGTGAGAAAAAAGCACTTAAGAAACAGCAGAAAGAAC
>JBBIPE010000010.1:0-31681 GCA_037443005.1 archaeon | reverse complement strand
GAATAAAAATAAAGGACAACAGCATAAACCTTAAGATATTTGAGGAAAACAATAAAGTAAACAAAGACCTCATAAAGGGGCTTTCTTCACATATAATGGAAAGCCGGCCTGATTGTGCGCTAGTTTCGGGTGGCATAGATTCATCTCTTATTACCGCCATAGCCAAAAAAGAGCTGGGAAAAATAAAACTTGTTTCAGCAGGAGTGAATGGAAGTGAGGATATAATATTCTCCGAGAAACTTGCAGATAATATAAATGAAACGCTATATACCGCCGATATAACTGAGAAAGATGTAATTTACGCTATAAAGGAATTGAAAAGAATGAATCTAGACATGTATAATATAATAATGGGGATAACTGAAGTTATAGCGATAAAAAAAGCAAAGGAAATAGGATGCAAAAGGATAATGAGCGGGCTTGGGAGCGATGAGCTCTTCTTCGGATTTTACAGACACAAAAAAATGAAGGCACATGAGCTATTGGATTATAGAGAAGAAAGACTTTTCTATATGCCAGCATTTGATCTTTTCAGGATAAATTCTATAGCAAAGCACTTCAAAGTCTCAATTATTTTACCATATTTAACCGAAAGCGTAATAAACACCGCAAAATATGGGATTAAAACAGAATATAATGATAAAGCTATGTTGCGTTCAGCCGGGACAGAGGTTGGACTTGACAAAGCATTAACGGAAAGAAAAAAGAAAGCTATGCAATACGGCAGCGGAGTTGTCAAATTGCTTAGGAAGATTTCCGCAAAAAAACATAAAAAAGTAGGTGAGTTAATAAAAGGAATATGATAAAAGTAAAAGCATTTGGAGGATACAGTAAAATAGGAAAGAGCATGACTGCGATAGACGTAGATGGTGAAATAGTAATAACCGATATGGGCGCGGACATAGAAAAACTTGTAAATTTTGAGGAAGACAAGAATGATATAAACATAAACGATTTAACGGCATTGATAGACAATAACGTTATACCAGATGATAGGGATTTTTTCCTTAAGGAAGGTAAAAAAGTAAAGGCCATTGTGCTTACACACGGTCATTTAGACCATATCTGGGCTGTGCCTTTTCTAAGCCAGAAATATAAGTGTCCTGTGATAGCAACGCCATTCACAATAAAGGTTATAGAACATCTAATGAGAAATTTCAAGATAAAATCACTAAGACTTCTCTCTTTGAATACTGGGACAAAATATAAGATATCAGATAATATAACGCTTGAGCTTGTTAATATAACACATTCAATACCAAACAGCTCAATGATAGCACTTCACACGAAATATGGTGTGGCTATATACGCAAATGACTGGAAATTCGATAATAATCCAACGCTTGGAAGGAAACCAGATTATGAAAAGTTAGAGCAACTAAGAAAAGAAGGTATATTCTTTCTTATATCTGATTCTACAAACGCAGATGTAGACGGATACACATTTTCCGAAAGTATAGTAAAAACTATGTTGGAAGATATAATAAAGAAGACGCTTGATAACAAAACAATATTTATATCGACTTTTTCCTCGCACATAGCAAGGATAAAGAATATTACGGAAATAAGCAGAAAGCTTAATAGGAACGTGATGATATTCGGCAGAAGCATGGACATGTACATAAAGGCTGCAATAAACACAAATGTTATAGGCAAGGACGTTCTTCCGGAGGTTGCATTCCGCAGAGATCAGATAAACGGCCTGCTGAAGCATGTTGCAGAAAAGCCTGGAAAATATATTGTAATTTGCACAGGCCACCAGGGTGAAAGAGGTGCTTTTCTGGACAAGCTTGTTACCGGACAGTACCAATACAGATTATCAGGAGATGATGCAGTTATCTTCTCTTCTAGGACAATACCAACGCCATTGAATGAGGCAAACAAGGGGATGCTAAAAAATGCACTGGAAAGCATAAATGTAAACGTTGCGGATAATGTGCACGTTTCTGGGCATGCCTCTAAAAATGACCATAAACTACTGATAAAGATGCTTATGCCAAAACATCTTATACCATCACATGGGGGTATAGAAAAAATGAGCGCAAATATTGAGCTTGCAAGAGAATTCGGTTATGAACTTAACAAAAACTCTCATATGCTGTTTGATGGACAGGAAATAACACTAGAATAAGAATAAAAATAGTAAGTTATATTAAATTAGATGTCCGATAAAAGAAAGCTACTTGAAGATGAGAAGAACTGGAGCAGAAATCTAGAAAAAGAAGTTATTTCGGATGTGAATTCCCTTTCATGGGAATTTTCACCGAATACAAAAAGGGAGATATTCTCAATGGATACTCCTCCCCCATATACATCTGGAAGGCCATGGCATCTAGGTGCGGCTGCACAGTACTCAAAAATAGACATAATTGGAAGGTCACAGAGGATGCTGAATAAAGAGGTCCTTTTCCCGCTTGGTATGGACCGGAATGGGATCCCTGTGGAAAGATACACTGAAAAAAAATACGGGATAAAGATGCTCGACACTAAAAGAGAGGAATTTTTAAGTCTTTGCAGCGAGTCCCTTAATGAGCTTGAAGGTGAGATGCTAGATATACTTAGATCATTCAGTTATTCTGGTGATTTTAAGAATATATACCATACAGATTCAGACAGCTACAGGGCCCTAACACAGAGCACTTTTATAGAGATGTGGAATAAGGGTATGATAATAAGAGGGACCAGGCCTAGCAATTACTGTATAGACTGCGGAACCACCATAGCTGATGCCGAGATAGAATACAAGGAGATGGACACCAAGCTAGTTTACTTCTACTTTCATGTAAAGGATTCTAATGAAAAAATACTTGTTGCAAGCACACGGCCGGAACTGCTTGGAGCATGCTCTGCTATACTTGTTAACCCTGCAGATGAGAGATTCAAAAATTTAGTTGGGAAAACCGTTATAACCCCTATTTACGGAAAAGAGGTTAAGATAATAGCACACAGCTATGCCAAGACAGAATTCGGCAGCGGTGCCGTTATGATATGTAGCTATGGGGATTACAATGACGTGATGATAGTAAAGGAATTGGGCCTTGCGGAAACTATACTTTTAGACACAAACGGCAGGATGAATGAAAACGCGGGAGACGACCTTAAAGGTCTTAGGGTAAACAAAGCCAGGGAAATGATTATAAAGCTTCTACAAGATAGAGGTTACATTGACAGGATTGAAAACACAAAGCATAGAACACCTATGTGCGACAGGAGCAAAACTCCTATAGAGATAATACCTTTGGATGAGTACTACATAAAGGTTATCGAAATAAAGGATAAATTATTACAGCTTGCGAAAGAGCTTAATGTAATACCTGAGCAGCATAGACAGATCCTAATAAATTGGCTTAATGTGTCAAATGACTGGCCGATTTCAAGAAGAAGATACTATGGAACAGAGATTCCATTGTGGTACTGCAATAACTGCGGAGAGCCTTTAGTACCTGAGGAGGGCAGATATTACAGACCATGGAAAGAGGATCCGCCCACAGGCTCTAAATGCAGAAAATGTGGAGGCAGTAAATTCACAGGGGACACAAGAACATTCGATACGTGGATGGATTCCAGCGTATCTGCACTTTATGTCACAAAATACTTATATGATAAGGATTTCTTTGCAAAGACATATCCATTGTCATTGAGACCACAGGGTATAGATATTATAAGAACCTGGCTAAATTACAGCATACTCAGAAATTACCAGCTTACAGGCAAACTGCCCTGGAAAACAGCTTGGATAGACGGAATGGGGCTGGATGAACACGGGGAGAAAATGTCCAAGTCTAAGGGAAATGGGATAGATCCAACATTGATAATAGAAAAATACGGTGCGGATTCATTCAGATTTTGGGCAGCATCTGAGGCAATGCCAGGAAGCAATTTCATGTTTTCAGAAAGCAGACTTCTGGGAAGCTCAAAATTCCTCACTAAACTCTGGAATGTTGCTAGGCTTATAAGCCAGTTCCCGCTGAAAAAAGGCAAAAATGAGGTAAAAACGCAAAGCGATAAATGGATAATAGAGTACACAAAAAAACTTGTAAACGAATGCATAGAAGGCTACAAGAACCTGAATCCGTTTATACCAGCAAACCGCATAAGAGAGTTTATATGGAACGTATTTGCGCCACATTACCTTGAACTTGTAAAGGCAAGGGCATATGGAGAGGGATTCAAAGATGAAGAGAAAGAATCCGCAATTTACACGATGAACTATGTATTAAAGGATGTATTATTATTGCTTGCGCCGATAGCACCTTTTGTAACTGATACGATTTGGAGAGCATTATATTCCAGTGAATCAATACATTATCAGCTATTACCAGATGAATCCGCAGCCGATGATGATGTTTTAAAAATTGGGGGGGAATTAATGGAATTCAACTCAAAAGTGTGGAATTCAAAGAAGGATAAAAATATATCATTAAGAGACAAGATAGGTATAAGTGTACCGGATTCACTTAAGGCATTTGAAAATGACCTGGTGAAAATGCATAACCTAATATAATATGGAATTGAATGTCAATAACATAAACTTTGGAAAGAGAAAAGTAAATATATCCTCAGGAAATGCGGATGAGCTCATAAAAAAGCTTGAATTAAACGATGATTCTGTTATACTTGTGGGAAAAAGTGGCAGGATTTATACAAAGGACGAAAAAATAAATGAAAACGAGATAACTGTAATTGAGGTTTTCTCCGGTGGATAATGGAATGCGAATTATGTGGAAAGACTGCAGTTATCTCAACGTCAAATGGAACTTTTTGCGCAGATCACTTTTGCAGGAATTTTGAGGATATAACGCTCAAAACTATAAAAAAGCACAATCTTATAAAGAAGGGCGAAAAGATAGCAGTAGCAAATTCTGGAGGGAAGGATTCGCTGTCTCTCCTTTATATTATATCAAAATACTTCAAAGAGTCAAATGAGATAATATCAATAACTATAGATGAAGGTATATCTGGGTACCGAGATAAAACCATAGAAACAATGAAAGAATACTGCCGGCGGTATGGCGTAGACTATAATATATACTCATATAAGGACCTTACAGGCAAAACAATGGACTCTATAGCCTCTCTAAAGAAAGGAATACCATGCGCTGCATGCGGTGTGCTACGCAGATATCTTATAAACTATGCTGCAAAGGAGACCGGAGCCGATAAAGTGGCAACTGCACATAATATGGATGATGAGGCTGAAAACGTCATAATGAACTTGGTGCAAAATGACCTTCCAAAAATGGTAAGATTAGGTGCTTATTCGGGTGTTGTAAAAGACGATGAATTTGTGCCAAGAATAAAACCATTTATATATCTAAGTGAAAAAGAGACTATGCTTTTTTCAATTCTTAACGAAATAAATGCGCTCCATACGCCATGCCCTTATGCAGGTTACGGTTTTCGCGGTGTAATATCACGCAAAATAAAAGAATTTGAAACTTTTTATCCCGGCACAAAAAGGAATGTAGTAGATACTATGCTTAAAATAAAGGAAGGAAGATCATCAAAAGCTGTGAAAAAAGTTGGTAAATGCAAATACTGCGGTTTTCCTTCAGTAAAGGAGGTCTGCGAGGCCTGCAGGCTAAGAATTGAAATCAAAACCGCTTATTAATTTAAAGGTTTAAATATAAAAAAAAGTAGTAAGCTTTATATGGAATCAAACGCGGGTCAAAACCCCTCAGTGAATTACGAAGGTTATATTAAAGATGTTGATAAATTTAACAACTCCATAAGCACTTTGATATCTGATTTATATAGCAAAATAGACGCTTTGACACAGCAGAATATAATGCTTGATAAAAAAATAAGCAGCTTGGACCAGTCTGAAAATTTTGAAGCTAGTATATCCAAGATAAACTCTGATATAAACAGCCTTTCGAACGCTATGAATGGTGCAATAGCGGCATTTAATTCATCAATAGAAAAAATGAATGACGCTTATAACGATGCAGGATCAAGGATAAACAAACTCAATGACGCCGTAACTTTCATAAAATCAAATATGGAGGAAACGGCGGACAACGTAAACAAGACGATAGAAAACTTCAACGGAGTAGCCAAGGCAATAAATCTCAAGGATAAGGAATACAGTGATAACATAAAGAAAATAACGGAAAGCGTTAATGCACTTGCCCATCAATATGAAGTCGCTATGCAGAACATTAAAGAGACCACTTCAAGCCTGTCAGCAGTGGATAGCGAGATACAACAAAAAGTAGATAAACTTGATGAAAGCTTGCTCTCCGCCTTACCTGGGCTAAACTCATTCAATGATGACATAAATGACCTGAAAAAATACAAGATTGACTCGGAAAGCAGGTTTGAAAAGATAATAAACACCGCAAATTCTCTTACTGTCGAGATAAATGGTATAAATCTTAAAATAGAGACGGTTGGTAATGAATTTGAGAATATCCAGAAAGGTATAAATGATGCACAGAATCATATCAATGAATTTATGAATAGTGCAAGGACAACACTTTCCACCATAACTGCTTACAATCCTGCAGAATTGGTTGTTGAAGTGAGAAAGACACAGGATAGAACAGAGGTTATGTCCGAAGAAATAGAAAAGATAGTTGAGACAAATAGCAGCCTTTCAAAATCTATATCTGAATTATCAAACAAAGTAAACTCCCTCTCTGTTGTTAAAAACGCATCAAAGCTGTTTGAAAACGTGGAAAACGTAAACAAAGACATAAAGGAAAGCGAGAACAATATAAACGCACAGGAATCAAAGATAGAGACTATGTTCAACCAGATTAACTCTAATATGAATAAATTTATGGATTTAAGCAGCAAGATAAATGACCTAAACAAAAGAATGACTGATATGGAAGGCAGTATAAACAAAATAAACGCTGGACTTTCGCTTTTTGCGACTAAAGATGACGTTTTAGAAGTTCAAAACAAGTTATATCCTTCTAAAGACGTGAAAAGCGAAAAGTAATCCATGGATAACAAAGAAAACAAGAAAATAAAAGAGAGACTTTACAGAGACAGACCATTAAGCGGAATTTCGCTGAATGAATTCGAAAAGCCCACAAATGATTATAACACTAACATACGCAGATTATGCATCTCATTGGGGCTGGTAAGGCCAGGAGAGAGCAGAATAGCAGTTGTCTATATACTTGATATACTCTTAAAGGCGAGAAAGAAAAGGCCAAGCGGGATAGACAGCTATGAGATAGTAAAGGAACTTTACAAAAAAAAAGTAAGGATAGTATATGCGAATATATTAAGAGACCTAAGAAAGCTTATCTCGATAGGCATAGTAGAAAAAAGGAACAATCTTTATAGAGTAAGAGAAAATATGCGGCTTAATGAGATAATAGCCGAATTTGTTAAACCGTACATAATAGACAGGACTCTCGGCAAGATAGAAGAATACGCAAAGGCCGTTGAAAGAGAGAACTAATCAGTTTATCTCAGACAATAACTTGAAGATCCTTTTTCCTTTCGGTGTCAGACTTATTATCTTTTTGTGGCTGTTGCCCTCAAATGATGTTATACCCATATTGTTCATGACTTTTATAAGCCTTACTATATAGGCATAGCTGCAGTCTATCTTTTTTGATATGCTTGCTGCATAGACAGGTGAATTACTATCATTTATAACTTTAAGAAGAAGAAACGGCTTATCATGCAAAAATAATGTATTTACACTTTTTTTTGAATCATCCAAAACCATAATTATAGATAATAACTGAGTATTTATATTTTTTGGTCTTCAACTTTGATACACTTATCGAAGTAGCTTATACAGTCCTCAATATCGGATACAAAATAATAGGAGGATATATTGTCAATTATACTGTCAAGATCATTTTTTATCTCCCTCTCATAAGGCATCCGTCTCTTTACAGTGTTTTTTATCTCCAAGTCTAAGATATTATCTTCCCAGAATACATCCATAGCGTGATCAATAAAGTTATCAAGAAGCAGTAATGTCATATTTGACATATATGGTTTTATAGAATACAACCTAAGCTCATTTTTAGCATCAAAGGACAATTTATCGCATTCATCCACATAATCTTGTATTTCAGTTGATATATTATTTATCAGCGTTTTAAGGTCATGTTTACCTTTATACTGCTGATATCTGTCTAGTTTCCCGTAATCTGCATCGCTTCCGTTTACTATGGTATTCATGAATGCGAGCCCTTCTTTTTTATCGTATGAAAGCTTCTTAAGAAAGTAATAAGCATCAAATCTCAATTCAAATCTTTCGCTTACTTCCATGATTTTTTATGATATACCCAGTATAAAAATGTTCCTAGATACATTTTTAGGGACTAAACAAAAGCTAACAAACATTTGTGACATCCTGTCAGATTAGAGTAATTACTATAAACTTTAGTAATATGGGCCCACTGGGATTTGAACCCAGATCAGATGGTTACTTCCATCTGAGGCATTCGAAGCCACCGATTCTATCCAAGTTAGACTATGGGCCCATGAGATTTTACTCAGTTTATACTATTTTAGCCTTTTTAGTAATAATTACATTGATTCAATACACAAAAGCCTGCAAAAACTTAAACTTCGATTATCTTGCCCTTTGGCCCTACATTTATTACCCTCGTGTTGCCAAGTTTGTCCTCAAGCCCGAAGGTTTCATGAACATGACCGCATATACATGTTTCAGGTTTTATTTTCTCCACCATCTCCCTTACAGCTGTGCTGCCTATTTTCATGTTTTTCCCAATTTTGTCGAGTTTTGTATTATAAGGCGGGACATGGACAACCATCACTTTTCTTTTAGCGCTTTTTATATAGTTATAGGAAGACTGTATGCGTTCTCTTATTTCATCCTCGGAAAGTTCATTAGGGCCTATATTTGCCAGGCCACACCCGAAAAAGCCTATATCTCCAATTTTAAAGGAATAGTCATGCAAATCATAGAGAGTATCCGGATACCTTTTTTTGAGCATAAATATATCTGCTTCACTGTCGTGGTTTCCAGGTATAATAGCAACTTTCTTATCGGCATCCTTGAAAGGTTTTAGAAGCCCCTCTAAGCCATTACCAAAGATTGAAAGATCGCCAGCCAGTATTATCAGGTCTATCTTCTCCTTCTTTGCTTTTTTGGCCAAATTTTCCACAGCGTTCAAGTCGCCGTGTATATCCGAAGCAGCTAGTATTCTCATATACCCTCTATAACATGATATCCCCTAACTAATAAGCGTGTTGAATTCTCTGCAGATTATACTGCAGATATTCTTAGTTCTCGGATTCCTACCTCTTTTTGAGGCCTTACTGAATCCCCTAAACATAAACTCCTCACAGGTTAGAGGAGCCATATTAAGTATATTTACTGCTACATTTATATCTCTATCTATTTGCAATCAGAATTAATTTAAAGATTCAGTATTTTCTAAATTTATATTTTTGCTATACTTACCGAACTTCTTTCCGAAGTTTTTTACTTTTACATGCGTATTACAAGATTTATAGAATGCGTTATCTTCCAATAAACCGCAGTCATAATTGCTATTTTCGGTCATCAATCCAAAATAGTCATAGGCCCTGTTAACATGAGCTTTTACCCATGTAGCATTTTCAAACGCATGATCCTTAAGAAGCTCTGCACTGAATTCGCTGTATGTTGAACCGGCGGCGAAGGCGTTCCCCGCGCTTTTTATATGTGCGTTTATATATTTTGTATCTACAAAGGAAAAATCTATAAGATAATCGGCAGTTGCCTCGATTTTCTCTGCATTATAAAACGCCCAATCACCCGCTTCCTTTACATTATAATTGACATTTCTTGAATATGCACCGAGATAATCTCCTGCGATTTTAATATCTACATTTAATTTTTTATCTGATCTAAACATAAGATAATTAAGTGGAAAATCTGTCATTATTTTAAGCTTATCCCCATCCTTTGCTACTCTATTTATAGCAGCTGAAACGATAAGCCCCATAAAATCCGACTCTAAATTAAGATGCCTCTCTAAAAATATACCCTTTCCGATTTTCTTGCTTAAAAACACATTATCCCCTAGTAAATCATATCCATAAAATGAAGGATAATCCTTATCATCATATTCTTTTTTTACACTTTCATTTATGAATTTCTCGATATCCCCTAAAGTATAATCCAGCTTTCTGAATTCACTTAAGTAATATTTGTAGTATCCGTCTATATCAAATTCACTGCTGAAAAAATTAATGTATGGCAAAGTGGAAGAGAATAACTCCTTTATCTTTCTATCTAAACTGTTTGGATTTTCCTTAGATTTAAAACTGTATTTATTATCATCTCCGACGCTGCTTATAACATTCTCAAGTCCCATATATAAATCCACCTAAGCACTAAAATATGTAAGATTTTCCACTTACATTTGTTAAAACTAGAATATATCTGATATATAAGCTTTTAATTAAAAGCTATATAATTATTTGAGTAATGTATTCTCGTCCTTATGAAGATAAGAGTAAACCTTTCTTGCAGTCCCCACCCCTAGAAGTGAAGATAATCTCTCTAAACTCTGTTCTTTCAAAATCTTTAGTGAGGTTATGCCGGAACTATACATCTTTCTGGCCCTTACTCTACCTATATCTGGGACAGACACTAATGGTATAATGTCTCTTTTTATGCCATTTTTGACCCGCATCTCCATTTCGTTTATATCTCTCTTTCTTAGCTCTAGCATCTTTGCTATCTCCTTCAAAGAATAAAGAAGCCATTTTGTATTCTCGAGTATATTGTAGAATTCTCCAGGAAGAAGACCGTATTCTTCCTCCATATACTTTTCATTCTTTTCCGAAACCCAATCCTGCATGACTTTTGCAAGCTTTATAGCGGAGATATAGCGGTCATAATCTATTATATTTTCATCCGCAGATAAGTCCAATTCATAGCTTTCCTGTTCATACTTCTGGAATTCCTTCTGGCTTATCCTTATATTCCTGAATTCCTCGCTGCAGAATAGTACATGCAACAAATCCAGATCTTCTGTTTTTTCTTTTTTCTTTATTTTTTCTATGAATTTTATAAATAAAGAGCCTGTAAGCGGATCTATGTAAAGTGAGTTTATCAGCTTGCCTATTCTTGTAACTTCAATTCTTCCGTTTTTTTCCTCTATAAAGCCATTATCACTTAAAAAAGCGATCGCGTCGTCTATTTTGTCGTATACCTCGATATCACTGAAATGTAAGAACGTTTCATCAAAAAAATCTGCTATTTTCTCAGCTTTATCATATATGCCAAGGCAGAAAAGGTTCAGCGTATATTTACGTATTGCTATCTCACTGTTGAATTTTGAGGTTATCGGCTCTATAAACCCACTTAAGTACTTTTCGTCTATCAGCTCAAGCTCGCTTTCGTTTCTGGCTACTATTATCGCACTCCCTTCCTTATCATATTTTGGTCTCCCTGCCCTGCCCATCATCTGCTCAATCTCTATTGATGGCAGCAGTTCCATGCCGTAATCTCCAAATCGTCTTATGGAATTAATTACAACGGTGTTAGCTGGAAGATTAACGCCCATTGCTAACGTTGGTGTAGCTACAATGTATTTTATAAGCCCTGACTTGAAACTCTCCTCCACTGTTTTCCTCTGTTTATTCACCAAACCAGCATGATGAAATGCCACTCCGTTTTTTACGATTTCGCTTAAAATCTCACACTGTGTAGTCGGATGTTCAAGCGCATTGAGTATATCTTTGGAAACAGAAAGCAATTTTTCTTTTTCTTCTTTTGTTAGTTTACTGCCTACAATTGCGGATAAAGTCTTTGCATTTGCAACAACGTTTCTCTTATTTTGTGAGAAAACTAGTGCCTGCCTTCCGTTCTTGAAAAGCCATGAAATTATATTTGATAAAGGATCATCATAGCCGCTTATTATTTTCTCAGCTTTGCCGTTTAAAAGTTCACCGTCAAAATACTTTTTCTTTGCCAGCTTTACCGGACGGAAATCACTCTCTACTAATTCTGCTTTAAGCCATTCCGCAAGTTCATTGGCATTCCCTATAGTTGCACTTAAACCAATTATCTGTGCGCTGGGAAAAAGCAGCTTATTCACAGTTATAAGGAACTCAAGAGTCGGCCCTCTACCAGGATCTGAAAGCATATGAATCTCATCATACACTATACAGCCAATATCCATTATTTTATTTATAGAATTCCTTATTATGCTGTCAAACTTCTCCGTTGACGCAAATATGATATCATATTTATTTATATTGTAGTCACTCTCACTGTAATCTCCAATAGAAAGTAGGCATTTCACCTCCGGATTATCCTTTGAGAAATCATCGTATTTCTCTGATATCAATGCCCTCAATGGTGCAAGATATATCGCCTTCTTGCCGTGAAGCAGCGCATTGTTTATGGCCATCTCTGCTATCAAAGTTTTACCGGATGCTGTTGGAGCTGAAACTATTATACTTTTCCCATCAAAAAGGCCTTTTTTTATCGCCATTGACTGCGGTGGCGTAAAGTGATCTATTCTTGAGGAAAGATTATGATATATGCTATCTGGTAATATATCTTTAAAATCACTCAAGCTTTCCATTGGATACTAATATTAAATATGAAAACAACTATATAAAATTATATTACTATAGGTAATAATACAGAAAATACAATGGAAGTTCTATTTTTAGGCTGGGAGTTTCCACCCAATTCAGTAGGGGGCTTAGGTACACATTCCTACAATATAGTAAAGGCCCTTTCGAAGAAAAAGGTGAAAATGGATGTCATAATACCATTTAAAAGCTACACTAATATAGAAGGAGTTAGATTTTTGACTTTTGAGTCATCTGCTGGCAGTATTTACAGAGTCTTTGAAAAAGATAAAGGACACAAAGAAAGCACCCTTTACAAAGACATATTCAATGAAGTAGAAGAATATAAGGATATGGCTTTGCAGCTGTCTTCAAAAGTAAATTTTGATGTTATACATGCAAATGACTGGGTTACTGGAAGAGCGGCTATAGAGCTCAAGAAAAAAACCGGAAAAAAGCTGATAGTGACAATACATAGCACAGAATATGACAGAACAGCAGGAAAGCCCTGGAAGAGTATAGAAGAAGAAGAAAAAAGACTTTTAGATTATGCAGATTCTGTGGTGACAGTAAGCAACAGACTCAAATCAGGGATAATTAATCTCTACGGTATAAATGAAAAAAAGATAAGTGTTATATACAATGCAATAGAGCGTGAAAAGGCAAATTCGGACAAGATAATTGAGACAGAAAGAAAGGTTGTTCTCTTTATAGGAAGGCTGTCCGTACAGAAAGGAGTTGACAACCTTATAAGGGCATTTAAGATAGTATCAGATAAGAATAAAAATGCAGTTCTTTACATTGTGGGAGAAGGCCCTGAAATGCGCAACCTTATAGATCTTTCAATAAAGCTGGATATACATGATAAGGTCATATTTCTTGGAAGGGCCCCTGATAAAGAGGTTGAAAAAATATATTCCGTGGCCAAAGTATTTGTTATGCCATCAGTATCCGAACCGTTTGGAATTGTGGCGCTTGAAGCAATGTCTGCAAAAGTTCCGACTATAATATCCTCACAATCAGGCGTATCCGAAGTCATAAGAAACGCTTTCAAGGTTGATTTCTGGGATATAGACCAGCTTGCGGATATGATTATCGGCTTGCTGGAATATAAAGGAGTGGGTGAGGAGATTTCAAGCAACGCATTTAAGGAGCTTGACAATCTTACCTGGGATAAATCCGCAGACGAGTTTATAAAATTATATAATAATATATAGCTAATCAATTTAGGTGTGTACTGGCTGAATTATGACAACATTTATTAATATAATGCTATTAAGATAGTAATGAATATAGATTTGATTTTTGAGTATATAATCCTTTCAATAGCGTTAGGTGCTATTTTTGGATTAGAAAATGAGTACAGAATGCAGAAAGGCGTGAAGATATTTATGGGTTTCCGTACTTCTATATTTATAACTCTATTGGGTGACATATTTGCTGTTTTCTATGAAATTTTGAACTATACTCCAATATTGATAACCGGTTTTGCGGTAATGCTTGTTTTTTCAACTGCAATATACGTGGAAAAGGACAGAAAAACAAGAAATCCGGGGGCCACAACTTATATAAGCTCTATGATACTTTTCATGTCAGGTATGCTGGTCGGATTGGGATATTATGACTATGCTATAATAACTGTCATACTTATAACGGCAATAAGCTTCTACAAGCGCGAATTCCTTTATTTTATAAACTCGATAAAAAAGAGCGAGATAATAGCTGCAATAAACCTGCTTATAATAGCATTCGTAATTCTGCCACTGCTGCCTAATGTTTATATGGGTCCTTATAATTTCTTTAACCCTTTCCAGTTCTGGTTGCTTGTTGCTTTGGTTGGCACGGTTTTCTTTCTGCAGTATGCCATTCTCCGTATATCAAAATCCGGATTATTGGTATCAACAGTTATAGGGAGTCTTATAACAGGTACGACCATAACATTCGCGCTAATAAGTCTGGGCAATAAATTCAAAAAACTAGGGAAAGCGGTTGTTTACAATATAATTGTGGCCGCAAATATACCTATGGTGCTTATTCAGGCCCTATTAGTAATATATATAGTAACCTTCTCCTATAAAATAATCTATTATATGATACCAGTTTCAGTGGTTTCAATAGTAAGCCTGCTTTTGATATATATTAAGGGCAAAAAAGACATAAACACCCAAGCAGAGAGGCCAAACAACCCATTTCCTCTTATCAAAACGCTTGAATTCGCTGCCGTGTTCTTTGTTGTGCTTTCTGTCTCGAGAATAATCGCAGTTGCGGCGCCTAATTTACTTATAGTTGATATGTTCCTATCGGCGCTTGCAAACATAGTCGGTGCTGCATTTGCCCTTGGCACCCTGTTCCTTGACCACAATATAAGTGCAAGTTATGCCGCCATGCTATTAGGTATATCAATTTTTGCCGCAATAATAGAAAAAGGGTTTATAGGATTAATCTCCAAGGATAAAAATACAAGAAGAGGCGTCTTCGGCTATTCAATGGTTGTGGGACTGGCACTTCTTGTTACACTTTTCATACAATACCATGGAATTTGAATTTGATAAGGAAAGAGTTGATAAGCTAAAGATGCTGGTAAATGAAGGAATAAATCCGTTCGGCGGAAGATTTGACAAAACAACAGAAAGCATAATAGTAAAAAGCGATTTTGAAAAACTTGAAGGAAAAGAGGAAAAAATCGCCGGCAGAATAATAGCAAAAAGAGACCATGGCGCCATAAAATTTATAGATTTACAGGATGAATCTGGGTCTATCCAGATTTACTTTTCCGAGAAACACGTCGACAAAGACTCACTTAAAATAGTGGGATTTCTTGATGTAGGAGACATTATAGGCGTAACGGGCACAGTAGTAAAGACAAAAACCAGTGAGATTTCTATAGATGCGAAAAGCATTACTATCCTAAGCAAATCTCTTCTTCCCCTACCTCCAAAATGGTACGGCCTTGAAGACACAGAGAAGAGATACAGAAAGAGATATCTTGATTTTATAATGAACCGTGAATCACTTGAAAAGATAAAGAAGGGGAGTATTATGATGTCCAAGATACGTGATATACTTAGGCAAAAAGGATATACGGAGGTTATTGTACCGATACTGCAGCCGATACCAGGGGGAGCAAATGCAAAGCCGTTTATAACCCATTACAATTCATTGGACAGAGATTTTTACCTTAAGATAGCATCCGAGCTTTACTTAAAAAGACTGCTTGTTGGAGGATTCGAAAAGGTTTTTGATATAAGCAAGAATTTTAGAAATGAAGGGGTTGACACAAGACATAATCCAGAATTTATGGCGCTTGAAGCATACCAGGCTTATGGGGATCTAAGTACAATGCTGGAATTGACAGAAGAGATAGTAAAGGAATCGATATACGCTGCAAATGGCACATATTCAATAAAATTCGGAAGGAAAACGCTGGATATCTCAAAATTCGAGATAAAAACAATGGAGGAGATGGTAAAAGAGAATACTGGATTAAAAGGAGAAGAGGAGATAATAAAACGCGGACGGCAGCTTGACGATAAAGTAAACTCATATGGCGAGGCAATTAATGCAATCTTTGAATCTGGCATATCAGATAAGATAACCAACCCAGTATTTGTCACTAGATTTCCTGTGGAAGTTTCCCCCTTGTCAAAGAAGATGGAAGATGATCCAAGATTTGTTTACAGATTTGAACTTTATATGGCAGGTATGGAGATAGCAAACGCATTTTCCGAGTTAAATGACCCTATAGATCAGATTGGCAGATTTGAAGAGGAAGCAAAAAGAAAGAACAGGGGAATAGATGAAACACAGGAATTTGACAGAGATTTTATAGAAGCTCTTAGCTATGGAATGCCGCCTGCCGGCGGAGTTGGTGTAGGGATAGACAGACTACAGATGATAGGGACTGATTCACAGAGTATAAAAGAGATTATACCATTCCCACAATTAAGAACAATACAGGACTAATAAAAATATAATAAAAAAATAAACTTTAAGCTACTTAGCTAAAATCAGGAATTTACTGAGTTCCTTTTCTCTTGCTATAGCATTCTCTACAGTAAACTGGTCTGCCTTCCTGTGGCTGGAAAGGAACTTCCGTCTCTTTCCCGCAATCAGAGCATACAGTTTTATACATTTTTCTTTCGAATTTCGCCATATTCCTCCTTAAGAATGAATTTAAGAGCATTAGAAAAGATAAATTAAAACCTAAAAACCCTAATAGAACCTCCTAACATTCATTCCTCTACTCTATTATAAGAACTATTCTATTTATAAACTTATCGTTTGATTCATAACATCTCCAGTAGATAAATCCTATGAATTTTTCAAACGCAAACTAGTTTAATACCAAGTGCCCCTGCAGTGAAAATGTAGCTTTTATTTCTCTGCAGTTAGATCTCATCCCGCCTCTAAAAATATGAGATTTCCCTTTCACATTTTTAAAGACTTATTACTTCTTTGAGTTATCTGTCTTATTATTAGTATTATATAATTCAGCCATAAGAGCAGAAACCTGAAGGTATAGATAGTTATAATTTACCAACTTTTGCATACCACCAATTGTCTTGACATTCTCACTCTTTGATATTTTATCAGATATTCCATTTAAAGCAGTATAAGCATTCCTAATTGTGGAATAGATATCTTTCTTATCATAAGCTTCCATTATTTTACGGGAATAATTCTTATCCTCTTCAAATTCCTTTACTGTTAATATCGTATCATCCAAGATATTCTCCAAAAGTGCTTTTTCCATTTTTACCTCCTTTTACAAAAATCTACATAGTTTATAGACAAATACTTATATTTAAAACTTACTACCAGCAAATAGAAATCTGCAATAAAACACAGAATATTAGAAAACAAAAAATTTAAGTAGTTATAAATATTAAAAACGATAATTAAGAATGTTTGGGTCTGTAGCTTAATGGTGGAGCGCCGCTCTTATATGGGTACGCTCTAATAAACTAAGTAAAGCGGAGGCCGGGGGTTCGATCCCCCTCAGACCCAGTTATTCAAAACAGAGTAAAGGAAACTTCTACTTTCTTTTAGAATAAACAGTGTTTAAAAATTATTTTCTTAGTTTAACGTTTATTCTTTCAACAGAGAAATTATACGCTTTCCCCAGAAAAGGAGTCTCATAAAGACCAGCGTCTGTTCCGGCATAACCAGATCTGTTCTCTATGCTTTCCTTTATACCTCTGATTAATTCTTCATCTTCAGGTAAGTTTACGAGTATGTCGGCATATTTTATTGTGTCTTTTTTATACAGATTGAAAGCGTTCTTTATTATTGAGTACACTGTCTTATAAGTTCTGTTGTAACCGGAAACGCCAAGGTTAAGAGTATACTCTGCCGAATCTTCCTTTAAGAACAGCACATATTTCTTTTTAATTACAGTTTTGTCTTTATTGCTGTTTCCGCTGCAAAGCAGATCACCGAGGACTTTCCCTGTCATATTCACATGTATCCGAAAAGTCTGAGCTTTTCCATTACGCCTTCTTTGTCCTGCGATCTTCCTGCTCTCTCACGCGTGTGCTCAAGATCCTGTTCCCATGCGGGTAAATCGCTTGTCTTCTTTGAATCAAGCTTTCCATCGATTGACCTGTAACCAAGTTTATAAAGCGGATGTATAGGCAGTTTGTGTTTGAACATATACTCCCAAATGTTTCTTTCTGTAAATGGAAGAATCGGTTGTACCCTTACATGCTCCGGATGTGCTCTGGGACTTATAAATACCTCCATAGACCTTGCGTCGTTTTCATCCCATCTGACTCCTGTAAACAGCGCATCGAATCTGTATTTTTCTATGTATATATTCATAGCAACTGTCTTGAGAAGATGGTTGCCTATATCGGTTTCTAAGCTATACTCGAACTCCTTTCCATCAAAACCTATCCTTTTAGCTTCCTCTTGATTCATTTTATTAAGACTTTCCAATTTTATCTTATTGTCACTTCCGATATTCTTTAAAACGTCCTCGTTTTTTGCATATATTACCTTAAACCCCCAGTCCTTGCTGACCTCTTCAAGCATCTTCATTGTTTCATCATAATGCTGTCCATGATCTATAAAAAGCGCCGGCGGTATCTGCATCCCCAAATCCTTACATGCTCTCCTTACCAGGTCCAGAACTACAGTGCTGTCCTTTCCTGCGCTCCAGACAACTGTCGGCCGTGTATATCTCTTCAATGCATCCTTTATTACTATAAGCGCAATATCCTCCTTCGCTTCGAGGCTAAGCCCCCCTTCTATTCTTTGTTTTTTAACAGATTCGTTATTTTCCATTTTTTACCTCCTACATATAACCCAATCTTCTAAGTTTATCCTCTAGATCGGTTATTCTTTCGTCTTTATCCTTTTTATTTTTCGTTTCCTCACTTTCAGAGATTATCTCCCTCAAGAGATATTCCACAAAACTTGAAAGAGAAGTGAATCCTGTCTTTTCAGTAAATTTCTTTACCTTATCAGCCAGCGGCTTCGGAATTGAAACCGTGGTAAATTTTTGTTCTTCCATAATTACTAATAATTATATATAATTACAAGTATAAATAGTTTTCTGTTACGAGCAGCAGATATAAAACCTAATAAACCATGACGGAAAGTGCTTTAACCTAAACATTAACTGCTCATAAAATCACTTGGATTAAACATGTACTCTGACATGTGATCCTTTACTTTTTCTCTGTTCTGTCTTAAACCTGCAAGAAAATTATTTATTGTATCGGCCGCAAGGGCCTTCATCTCTCCACTTAAAAGCTTTCCGGACTTGTAGTCATCATATACCTGCTGTACTTTCCTTTCGTCCTTTTCTATAAAGCTAAAGACATTGAAAGAGAAGTCTATGTCAGGATTTGCTCCGTATTTCCTCTGTTCCTCCAAGGTATCTCTCCCGCCAGAAAAAGCGTATTTCATGAGTTTCTTCTTTACAGTCTGCTCGCTGTCGTCGAGGAATATCGCACTGTCCTCGACTGATGAGGACATCTTTCCGGAATTGCCCTGAAGAGCAGGAAGAAACTTGGAAATTATCGATGACGGCTTGTAATATCCAAGCTTTGGCAGTATGTCCCTTGATACTCTGAAATAGGGATCTTGGTCTATGGCATAAGGTATGAGGCATCTTAAATGCTTTCCAGTGATTGCAGAAAGGATAAAGGAAGGGACTATCTGCATTGATGGAAAGAAAAGCTTCCCTATATTATCGCTATCCGTTACACCGAAAACGGCCTTTATTGTTGAGGTCGTTATATGTTTTGCAACGTCAGTTGCATAGTAATAAAGCTCCTTCGCATTGTCATAGTCCTTTATTATATGAGTCTTCTTCGGATCAAAACCCAGAGAGAGGATATCAAGGATATTCTCATCTACTACAGTTTCAATTTCACGCTTTGTACGGCTGCCTTTTATGAGATATTTTTCATCATCTGTTATCTGTATCAACAGATGCACATCGAATACTTCTTGAAGCCATTTTGTGAAAGAAAAAGGCAGAAGATGCCCTATATGCATCTTCCCTGAAGGGCCTCTCCCGGTATAAAGATAAAACTCATTTCCTTTCTCATAATCGTCCAGTATAAGATTGAGATCCCTGTGCGCAAAGAAGATATCTCTTAGAAGAAATGGGTGAAGTTTACCTTTCGCTATTTTTTTAATTCTCTCCTTTAGCTGTCTGTTTATAACCTCAACACCGAAACTTTTGACAAGCTTGGAATAAGTCTCTTCATTAAGTTGACCTGACACTTCCCAGGGAGTTACAGTAAACTTTTCCATTAAAGATTAAGAAAATACCCACTATTAAGTTTAATGTATGCCTATATAACTTACTCGATTATATCCAATATCTCTCTTAAATTATGTATTCTTGCATCTGGATCATTTATACCAGTATTCGGCGGAAGAAAAGCATCTATTAATATGGCTTTCATTCCTGCTTCCTTTGCATTGTCTATATCCGCATCCATCCTATCGCCTATCGCTACCGAATCCTCTGGTTTCACGTCAAGAAGCCTTGAAATCTCAATAAATGGTATTGGGCCGTTTTTTCTCTGGGGTATAGTTTCACCAGCTATGACAATGGCATCAAAAAGTTTTATAAAATTAAATCTATCCAACCTCTGCTTCTTCAGCCCAAGTTTTGCATCTGTATCAGTAAGCAGACCGAGTTTTTTCCCTCTCTCTTTAAGCGTTTTAAGTACTTCTTCTGTATACTCCGGATAAGTTATCTTTTCAATGATATCCCTATAAAAAACGCTCGCAAGTTCTTCTATCTCATTTTCCCCTATGTTTAAATGCATGTTTTTATTAAGCTGATTTATCACATTTTTTCTATCATAAACCCTTTTTTCAAGCGGCACGTCATCTATTACCTGCTTTTGTCCCTTGAAAAGTTCGTCTTTGACTGTTAATGGATTAAGATTAAATTTCCTAGAAATAATGTTTATTATATCTGAGTATGCAAGTTCTATTGCCGAATGTGTATCAACAATAGTATTATCAAAATCAAATATGACTGCTTTTGCCTTTATTTTCACTGACATCTAATTATCCTTTCTTTTTCCGTTAAAGGTCTTGTTGTTCCAGGAATATGCTTTTATCTTGGCAGTCTTCCCATAACCACAATGAGAACAGTAATGTTTTCTCTTTAAATAGGACTCCTTACCGCACCTTCTGCACTTTATATGCGGCTGCTTTCTATTATGTAAACCCATTGATGCTGTCGTCATACTGTCGGAGATATAAGAATAATCGTGTCACCTCTTATAAAGACATTTCCAAGCTTCCTAAGTGTATCTGCATCTTTCTTTTCCTCTACATTTTCTAGAGTCACATTTATATGCACATCAAATGCTATAAGCTTGCCGGTTATGGCGTGGCCATTTTTAAGTTCAACCAAAACCATCTTCCCTCTAGCAGAATTCAACAAATCCAACGGCCTACTCAAAACTGTTTCTGACATATTAATCTCCATAACCTCCCATTCCGCCTTGTGGCATTTGCGGCTGCTGATTGGCAGACTTGCCTGCGGCTATTATATCGTCTATTCTAAGAATCATTACAGCAACTTCGCTTGCACTTTTTATTGCCTGTTTTTTAATCCTTAAAGGCTCGATTACTCCTTCCTTATACATATCAGACACCTGTGGTTTATACACATCCAGCAGATTAACGCCTGCCCATGTATTTCCCTTCTGATGTTCAGCGCGAAGTTCAACTAAGATATCTATAGGATCCAAACCAGCATTTTCAGATAAAGTCTTAGGAACTACCTCAAGAGCATCTGCAAATGCATTCACTGCAAGCTGTTCTCTGCCCTCAAGACCCTTTGCAAAGTCCTTTAATTCTTTTGAGACTTCCAATTCAGCCGCTCCACCGCCTGCAACAATTGCTCCATTATCTTCTATCACTGATTTAAGATCACCAAGACTATCATCTACAGCTCTCTGTATTTCATCCACTACATGCTCTGTACCACCACGTATAAGAATTGTAACTGCCTTTGGATTCTTGCATTCCTCTATCAAGGCAAGAGTCTCTCCTGCAAGCTTCTCAACATGCACAAGACCAGCCTCACCCAAACTATCCTTTTCAAGCTCGTCAAGAGTCGCAACAACCTTTGCACCTGTGGCCTTTCCGATTTTCTTCATGTCACTTTCTGAAACTCTTCTGAAGGCAAGTATGCCCGCTTTCGAGAGAAAATGCTGCGCTGTATCATCTATTCCTTTCTGCACTATAACAACATTTGCACCTGATGCCTTTATCTTCTCCACCATGTCTTTAAGCATTGATTCCTCTTCATTCAAAAATGCCTGTAACTGATCCGGTTTTTCTATTCTTATCTGTGCGTCTATGTTTGTCTTTTCTATTTCAAGAGCAAGATTTAGAAGCGCAACCTTTGCATTTTTTATCTCTTCCGGCATGTTAGGATGGACTTTTTCCTTGTCTATTATAACTCCCTTAATAAGCCTCGAATCCATCAATCCGCCGCCTACCTTCTTTTCAACCTTTATATCATCTAAATCTATGCTGCCGATTTTATCTGACATGGATTTTACGTGCTGTATTGCATCTACTATCAAGGAGATTATATGAGAATCTGCACCGGTGCTCTTTCCGATTATTGCCGTTTTCACAATCCTGCTCAAATCCTCCTTATTGGAAAGGTCAAGCTGCATCTTTATCTTGTCAAGTATATCCTGAGCCTTGTTCGATGCCAGCCTGTACCCTCTTGATATCAATGTTGGATGTATGCTCTGATCAAGAAGCGATTCCGCGTTTTTCAGTAATTCGCCTGCTATTATAACAGCAGTAGTTGTCCCATCTCCGACCTCTTCTTCCTGCGTCTTTGCAACCTCTACTATCATTTTTGCGGCAGGATTCTCTATCTCCATGCTCTTCAAGACTGTTACTCCATCATTTGTTATTGTTATATCTCCTATATTGTCCACTAACATCTTGTCCATTCCTCTAGGCCCTAAAGTGGACTTAACTGCATTCGCAACTGCCTTTGCAGCCGCAATATTGTTTCTCTGTGCGTCTTTTCCGCTTGTTCTATTGTACCCTTCCGGTAATATAAAAATTGGTTGTATTCCTTCTGCCATATTCATAAACCTCCGATAAAATTTTTGTTATTTTATGGTATTTCAATGCAATTATTGCATTGATATGTGTAATAAAGATTAATTTGATATTTAAAGTTTTCCAATAGCGAAATAAAAGCAAACTAGATGTAAAACGATTAAAAAAACTTAAAATATCATGAGGATTATCTAGTAGAGTGGAAGACAGTGATATAAGAATTGATTATAGAACAGGGTATTACTCTATTATAGTTCCTGGAAGAGAGCACAGGCCGAAAGAACTGGAAGAAAACGATGAAGGGGCAAAAAGCTTAAAGGACTGCCCATTTGAAAGAGATACTATAGACAGGAAAAACCTGGAGATAATGCATGTAAATGAACCATGGACTACGATGGTTATAAGGAATAAGTTTCCGGAACTCAACGGCTCTACACCTGTAGACTACCATAGGGATTTCTTTTCTTATATAGCAGGGTATGGATACAATGAAGTTGTGATAGAGACCCCTAATCACTTTGATAAATTTGAGGATATGAGCACAAAAAAATCTCTTGAATGGCTAAACACGCTTATAGAAAGAGAGGAAGACCTTTACTCTAGAAATTACATAAAGCATGTAATGGTTTTCAAGAATTTCGGAGCAAAAGGTGGCGCCAGTATAGGGCATTCACATACACAAATAATAGCCTGGCCCGAAATATTGGGTACGCCTGCAATAGAAATAGAAAAGGCAAAAGAATACTTGAAAAAAAACAATTCATGTCTTTATGAAGATGCAATTAAAAAAGAGAATATTAGAACACTGTTTGAAACAGATACAGTAGCGGCAATCGCACCTTATGGCTCTAGAATTGCGGGGGAATCAATGCTGCTTACAAAAAGACATGTAAATTATCTTATAGACTTAACTGAACAGGAAAAAGAAGATATGGTCGAGGGCCTGAAAAGTATAATAAGGACAAATATAAAATTATTCGGCAAGCAGGCATATAATTTCGTGATACATGAAAATAAAAATGAAAGTGATTATCACATGCATTTTGAGGTATACCCAAGGCTTGCGGATTTAGCTGGCATAGAACTCGGACAGAACGTATTTGTAAACACAATCACACCAGAAGATTACACTAAAAAATTTCTAGAGTCAAAACTGTCAGTTTAGACCTTTTTCCTCAAGGAACTTCCTTGTGTCTATAGCACACATACTTCCCCATCCTGCGGCTATAACGGCCTGCTTGTATCTTCTATCCTGAACGTCGCCCGCTGCAAAAACACCTTCCTTGTTTGTCTTTGTGAAATCATGTGTTATTATATAGCCATTTTCGTCTATCTCTATTTGACCATTAAACAGCCCAGTATTTGGATTATGCCCTAAAGCCAAAAATAACCCTTCAGATTTTACTTCATTTTCTTCTCCGGTTTTAACGTTCTTTATTTTCACGCCTTCTACATGCTCTTTTCCGAGAACATCAACAACAACACTATCCCAGATTATCTTTATCTTTTTATTAGAAAATACTCTGTCTTGCATTATCTTACTTCCTCTGAACTTATCTCTTCTGTGTATCAAAGTAACTGAATCAGTAAGCGTAGCAAGATATGACGCATCTTCCAATGCGCTGTCTCCCCCACCTACTACTATTACATTTTTATTCTTGAAGAACGCTCCGTCACATACTGCGCAGCCTGAAACTCCCTTCCCTATAAGCCTTTTCTCATTTTCAAGGCCAAGCCATCTCGCTGAAGCGCCTGTAGATATTATTATTGAATATGTTTCGTATATATTTTCTCCAACATAAATCTTATACGGATATGACGATAGATCAACCTTTGAAACATTGTCCTCTACTGTCCTTACTCCTAAGGCCTTTACTTGCTCTGAAAGTTTATCCATAAAATCTGGGCCAAGTATGGACTTGAAGCCTGGAAGGTTCTCCACCTCTGAAGTAAGCATAAGCTGCCCGCCTACTTCAAAACCCCTTATCAAAAGCGGGTTTAAATCATCCCTTGCTGTGTATATCGCGGCAGTGTAGCCAGCAGGCCCTGATCCTATTATTATAACTTTTTCAACCATATATAGTGTTTATAATTTAATAATATATTTATTGTATTTAATAATATATTTATTGTACAAACTACTCAATAACGAATGGATAATAAATTTCTGATAGAAGTTTCATATGAAGCAGGAAATAAAGTAGGTGGGATATGGACTGTTCTTACATCCAAGTCCTCATATATAAAAAATGGATTCGGTGAAGACTATCTGGCTATAGGATTTTACAACCCAAATCAGGCAGCAATGGAATTCAACGAAAGTTCTCCTCCGCAGTTTATAAAAGATGCGATAGCAAACATAAAACTTGATGGAGTAAAAATATATTTTGGAAAATGGTCCTCTGCAAACGACGTTAATATATTATTGATAGATTCAAAGGAATTTGAAAACAAACATGTAAATGAGATAAAAAAGGATTTTTGGGATTCATTTAAGATAGATTCTCTTAATTCACCAGGAGATTATAATGAGCCACTGGCATGGTCCTATGCAGCCGGCGCCCTGATTGAGGAGTTAAACAAGACAATTAAAAAAAGTGTTATAGTACAGGCACATGAATGGCTTTCCGCCGGCGCTGTTCTTTACTTAAAATATAGGAATGTAAAGGTTCCAACGGTTTTTACAATACACGCCACAGTCCTTGGAAGAGCGATTTCTTACTCAGGCGGGAACACCAACACATATGTTATATCAAATACAGGTATAACACCAGATATGCCGTATAAATATGGAGTAGCCGCAAAGCACTTCACTGAAAAGGCAGGAGCATTCAATGCTACTGTATTCACGGCAGTAAGCAGGGTAGTTGGAAAGGAAGCAGAGGTTATACTCGGAAAGAAGCCCGATTTTATAACAATAAACGGGATAGATAC
The DNA here is from genome assembly GCA_037443005.1 of archaeon. Classification (GTDB taxonomy): domain Archaea; phylum Nanobdellota; class Nanobdellia; order Parvarchaeales; family Parvarchaeaceae; genus Parvarchaeum. The sequence goes on along the minus strand of JBBIPE010000010.1, from coordinate 5,653 downwards.
TGATAATCTGCCAGATACCGACAAACTTAGCGTGCTTAGGACTGAAGCCAGAAAGAAGCTGACAAATTTTCTTAACGCATATTTCCTGCCGTATTATGATATAAAGGCATCAAAAATCAGGATATTTGTAACAAGCGGAAGATATGAATTCTATGACAAGGGCTACGATGTCTTCATTGAAGCCCTTGGTAAATTGGATAAAATGTTAACTGACGATGACTATGTAATAGCTTTGATAGCCGTCCCTTCCGGTACGATCGGAGTAAGAAACGATGTAGTTGCAAATTATCTGACTTATATGGGAATAAAGTCGGCGCTTGATGAGGATTTGAAGAACTTCGACAATGTAGTTTCATCATCACTTAACGTAGAGGGAGACAGCACTTCAATTGCATACAACAAAATGGTAAATGACTCTAGAAAGCTGCTTAAGCAATTGAGAAAGCCTAAACTCACAAATCCTCCGCTTACTCCATTTATCTTGTCATATCCTGAGAATAACGATGCCATACTGAATAAGCTGCATGAAAATGGGCTTGAAAACGCGCAGAGCAACCATGTAAAGGTGATATTCTATCCGAAGTACCTGGCTGTTGGCGATGAACTGCTAAATCTCACTTATTACGAAATGCTGGCTCTTTCTACTGCGGGTTTCTTCCTCTCAAAGTATGAACCTTTTGGTTACACACCACTAGAGGCAGCAGCTTATATGTCGATTTCATTCACATCGGATTTCAGTGGTTTTGGACAATATCTGTTGATGGACTATAAAAATCAGTATAAAGGTATATTCATTGAAAGAATGCTAGGCAAAAAAAGAGAGGATTATGTAACTCAGACGGCAAAGGATATGATGAAAATTGCCTTAATGAATGAAGATGATTTACTTAAACTTAAATTATCTGCAAATGAACTTGCAAACGAGTTCGGGTGGGATAAGTTTCTTCCTACTTATCTGAAGGCATATGATGAAGCTTTAAAGAGAATTTAACATATCTCGGCTTGCTCCATAAAAACGCCGGTTAAAGAGAAGTTAACATTAAGCTCAGGATATTCTTTTACAAGATTTATAAGAAGGTTTCTTAACTCTACCTTTCTTAATAGCTATCCTCTTAGCTTTGTATTCATATCCAAGTGTGCTGTTGTAATAGCTTTTATCTCTTCTAATGCCTTATATTCTCTTATGTCTATCTCAACGCCATCCAAAAGTTCAACAAGTTTTCTCTTCTCTTTCTTAGCAAACGTATCTGCATAGCCTGTACGAGCATGTGGCTGTTCATTCAACATATTAAACAGTCTGGGATTTATCTGGTTCATAGTTCACACCACACTTTTTTTAAGTTCTCCCATTGTGATATTATAGATATCATTTTTTGTATACATCTGCAGAAAAGCAACGTTCTTGTATGAAGACAGCTGTCTCTCTATCCCTCTCACCACATCAATGTCTTCTGGATTGGTGTAGAGTAGATGTACTCTATGAATATTAGATATATTCTGGAGAGTCTTCACAAATGTATCTATGTTCGATATTTCCATATCTGATACTATGCTGACATCAAATTCCTTTTCGCGTGTGTTTAGCATGTTCATTATGTATTCGGGATTGAAAACAGTACCGCTTCCAGTATACCCTCTTATAATACTATGAATGCGTTCCTTATTTGTAGAAGGTCCAAATACGCTGTCGCCCCCGCCAAAATTGTACACAGTTACATTCGAGCCGTTATCCAGATAAGCATTGGATATCGCCGTCGCACCCAAAACAGCTATGCTTATGGTATGGGATGGATCCGGCATGGAGCCGCTGTTGTCTATGCAGATCACGCTGTCAGGCACACGCATATATCCCCGGTAGGTTTCACCTTCCCGTTTTATCCATTTCTTTGTAATACCTGGCATTATCCCAGGGCTGCTGAATGGGTCAAGTTCATCCATAGAGTTTTCCAAACTGAACTCACCATGGCTGTATGGATATAAAGCGCCGCTTTTTTCTTTTGGTAGTTTTTTAATAGGTATCGAAATAGATGCGGCAAGGGCACTATACAGGTCGTTTGCTATCGTAAATTCACCTTTTTTAGTGCCTGCTCCTGTCGTGTGTAGATTTTTTTGAGAGTAATCTTTTGTAGGGATGCTTCCATCCAACACTTCTTTTACCATCTGTTCAAAATACTCTGAATCTACAAACTCTTGAGCAAATTGTTTAATGCCATCCATTATTTGGTTTCCATTGAACATGCTTATACTAAGATGACCTTTTTGATTATCTACAGAATAATCTTTTAATATATTGCAGAATCTCTTGATATTCAACCTCTCAATTGTCTTATCGGTATAGTCCAATTCCAAAAGAGCATCTAGTATCTTGCTATCTTTAGCATCAAGTTTTATGCCTAAATCTATGTTCCAGGCACTTTGGTAGAGTGCATTTTCTAAAGTTTTTATTTTGCTGTGGTCTTTTTCAAGATAATAATTATAGAGAAGTTTCTGAATAGGCATTGTTTGTGGGTGCTTCAAGTCCAGCGCCATACTCATATTATTCTGTATCTCGTTGAACAGGTATACCAGCGCATCCGCTTTACTTGCATCCACTACTTTTCTAGCATCCTTATGCAGGCGAAGAATTGTAAGAAAGCTTCCGGGAAATCTTACAAAATGATTCACTTCATGTGATACAGTCTCATTAAATGCGTCCTCTCTTTTTATGCCGTGCTCATAAAGCCATGTTATATACTTTGGACTTATTTTTATAGTCTGATCTTCGAATGAAAATTGACCGTTCTCTACTTCATCCGTAAGAATAGGAGACGCTAACTGAGGAAAATAAAATGCCTTTCTCACTTTTTGCCATTCATCCTTCAATATCTCATCCAATTCATTTTTCATAAAATCACGTAACTCCCAAACAGTTTTCCAAATCTTTGTTTTTCAAAATCGGTAAACTTATTGCTATCAATAGTTAATCTCTCCAACCTCACCAAATTATTTATGCTTTCTGGTAGATAAGTAAGCTGATTGTCATTAAGATACAATTCCTTCAATTTGACTAGGTTACCTACGCTATCTGGGAGATTAGTAAGCTGATTTTCGGAAAGATTCAAATACTTTAATTCCACCAGATTACCTATGTTTTCTGGGAGATTAGTAAGCTGATTATCGGAAAGATCCAATTCCTTTAATTTGACTAGGTTACCTACGCTATCTGGTAGATTAGTAAGATGATTATCCCAAAGATGTAGTCCCTCCAAGCTAACCAGATTACCTATACTATTTGGTAGATTAGTAAAATTATTACCACTAAGATACAATTCCTTCAATTCAACCAGATTACCGATGCTTTTTGGGAGATTAGTAAGATCATTATAGCTAAGATCCAATTCCTTCAATTCGATTAGTTTACCTATTATATCTGAGAGATTAGTAATCTGATTACCCCTAATATCCAATTCCTTTAATTTGACTAGGTTACCAATGCTTTCTGGTAGATTAGTAAACTGATTGTAACCAAGAGATAATTCCTTCAAGTTCACCAGATTAATTATGCTATTCGGCAGATTAGTAAGACGATTCCCGTAAAGATCCAATTTCTCCAATCTAACCAAGTTCCCTATCATCTTTGGGAGATTAGTAATCTGATTACCACAAAGATCCAATTCCCTCAAGTTCACCAGATTACCTATGCTATCTGGGAGATTAGTAAGCAGATTCTCATAAAGATACAATTTCTCCAAGCTAACCAGATTCCCTATGCTTTCTGGCAACTCACGTAGTTCTCTAGAGTTTATCACCATTTTCTTAACTCTTCCTTCCTCGATAAATATATTTTGGTATTCATCCTCAGGTGTACTATTGTAGCTAGCTGTTATTTCCTTTAATGTTTCATAATCATTCTTATAAATAACATCATCCAAAAGATTGACAAGCTCGCTCTCCTCTTTATTAGCAAACGCATGCGCATAGCCTGTACCAGCAGGTGGCTGTGCATTCAACATATCCTTCAGCATCTGGTTCATATTGTTACCTACCTAACCTTCAAGTTCTCTTTGTATATCTAAGAAAAGAGGGTGTCCTTTTCCTTCGGCGGCAAGCTTTCTTAGGAACTCTTTTGCCCCTTTTTCATCTTGATTCTTCAGCATGTCTGAGAGAAGTCTGTAATTATCAATACTCTCCTCAAAGCGCTTGCTTACTCCAGGAATGTCCTCGGTGCCATATCCGAGCATCGTCTTGGCAGCGAAAAGCTGGAGTGTATCGGATCTCTCCATGTTTCCGAGCTGATTAAGTACTTCGTCTGTGAAGTTTAATCTGTGCCAGAGTACATAAGGTGCTACGGTCTTCACTTCCTCTAGAGTTACCTCATCTTTTCCGTTCAGCCACGCCAACGACCTTGCGTAGCGCACTATCGATTTATCACCACGCCTACTACCGCTTCCAGATAACAGTGCTCCTAGGTATTTTCCGTTAGCAGTATCAGGTGGGTCAATGCTCCTTTTCTGACCGTATGGCACAGATACATTTAGCTCGGCTATCAGGAAAGCCATGTATGCCTGTGCATCTGGATCAAGCTTAATCTTTTCTATCTCATTATAAGCAGTGTTCATCTCTTCCATATTCAGTGTATCTATACCTTTTTCAAGAAGACTGCGATGCTGCTCATCTGAGATATTATTCAGTTTGTTTTTTATCTCTTTATAAGTTAGACTGCTGTCAAGTATATCGTCCAGGCTTCTCCTGTAGAGCGCCTCATTTTTTAATGGCTTCTCCCTTCCCCCCATATAGTCATCTGCTATATAGAGAGAGGCCGCTACTCCTGGAAACTTACTTTCTACAGCTATGTCTATTCTATCAAGTATAGGAGGGATTAAGTCATTGTTTCCACTATCACCATAATTACACGTGGCAAAGAACGCTTCCTTTCCTGTGTCTATGTGCTTGTTCAGGTATGACCATCTGCCGGTATCCATCCCATTTAGTATTATGTCTTGGTTTGGTTCCGGCAGGCGATTGAACTCGTCTATTATCTTCCCAGGGACCAGAACAAAGTGCTGCCATACTACATCTTCTTTCTGCCCGTACAGCTTCGCGTAGTTAGGCCTTGCAATCATCTTTTCCTCAGTCTTCTGTGGATCTGCCCTTATTGCGCTGCTCCTTACAAGTTCTATAGGCAGGTTGTAGAATATTGCGTTTAGGTACTCCGCTAATGTGGTCTTTCCCCCTCCATATTCACCGTATAAGAGCATTTTGCCTCTGTTTAGCTCCGTTAACAATCCAAAAAGCAGGGCAGAGTTGAACCTTTTTCCATCTACATTAAGATCATTTCTGCATATGTAAAAATCATTGCTTATTTTGTCGTAAATGGCCTTGACCTTGTTCCTAATGTCATTTTCCCCTGTCATAATACCTCCTTTAAAGTAATTACTTTTATAGAATACAACTAGTATATAAGCTTTTGCTTTTTTATAATCTACCAGAACTATTTCGTTGCATTAATTACTTACATGCCGTTGCTACCCTAAAGAATATAGTACTCAAACAGTTTTCCAAATCTTTGTTTTTCAAAATCGGTAAACTTATTGCTATCAATAGTTAATCTCTCCAACCTCACCAAATTATTTATGCTTTCTGGTAGATAAGTAAGCTGATTGTCATTAAGATA
>JBBIPE010000009.1:0-32987 GCA_037443005.1 archaeon | reverse complement strand
AGATTAACCTCGGTTTCCAAAACCGTGGAAAGCTCTATCTTTGCCTTTTCAGCAGCATCCCTTATTCTCTGCATTGCCACCTTATCCTTGGTTAAGTCCAAGTTTTCCTTTGATTTGAAGTCATCGGTAATGTACTTTATCAGCGCATTGTCCATGTCTACTCCACCTAATTGTACATCTCCTGAAGTCGCTAAAACCTCGAATGTGCCGTTTGATATCTCCATTAATGTTACATCAAGTGTGCCTCCTCCAAAATCATAGACTAAAATCTTTAAATCATTTGATTTGTCAAGCCCGTAAGCCATTGCGGCCGCAGTGGGCTCATTTATTATCCTTACGACATCAAGACCCGCTATACTCCCTGCATCTTTTGTCGCCTGCCTTTGGTTATCGTTAAAGTAAGCCGGTACAGTAATAACTGCCTTCTTTACTTCCTTACCTAGGAAAGCTTCCGCATCTCTCTTTATCTTCTGAAGTATGAAAGCAGATATTTGTTGAGGGGTGTATTCTTTTCCGTTTATATTATACTTGAAATCGCTGCCCATTTTTCTCTTTGCAGCAAATATTGTATTCTGTGGATTTGATACAGCCTGTCTTCTTGCCGGTTCACCGACAAGTATCTGATTATCCTTTGTAAAGGCTACAACTGATGGAAACATTTTACCTGCAACTGTAGCGCCCTCCGCACTTGATATTATCGTTGGTTTACCGGTCATTACTACTGCCGCCTGTGAGTTGGAAGTTCCTAAATCTATTCCTATTATCTTTTCTTTTTCTGTCATATGCCTATTTTAACTTTGGGATATCTTATTATTTTCCCATTAAGTTTATAACCTTTTTGCACCTCCTCGATTATCTTACCTTTCTTTTCACTGGCTTCTTCCGTTGCCACGGCCTCTGCTATATCAGAGGAAAACACCTCTCCTACTACTTCCATTTTTTCAAGACCGTACTTCGAAAGAACAGAAAAAAGAGACCTGTATAATGACTCTACCTTTTCGTCTTTGTCCTGTTTCAAAACACTGTCAAAATCATCAAGCACCTTTAGGATATCCGTTATAAGCTGCTCATTGGAGTATTTTACATACTCAAACAGCTCTTTTTCCTTGCTTTTCTTATAGTTATCAACCTCTGCTAAAAGGTATAGATATCGTTCTTTATAATCTTTATCCTCATTTTCTGCCGAGTTATCTTCGTTTTTTTCATTAACTCTCTCTTCAACGTCTTTGATTTCATCTTCTTCCATAAAATTTTACTAAAAGCGGATTTATTTTATAGATTTACTGGTATTTATAAATTTAAGTCTTGCTCTTCTTGTCTTTTTCCTTCTTCTCTTCCTTCTTTTCGGTCGAAACCTTTGGAAGAGGCAAAATTGACGGCAACTGAAGCATTTTTGCCAGTGACATCGCTTCGATTATGCTTATATTAAGGCTTGTCTGCAGAATCTCCTCTGTAACCGAATCATCAAGTACCTTATCACTCTGCCATTTGTCATATATCTTCTCTATATTCTCGGAAGTGTGTACAATAAAACCCTCTATAACAATGTGGCCCAGCTCATCTGAGGCGTTTGCAGTGAATTTAGCGTCAAATCTGAACTGGAACTTAAGAACCTTAAATTTCTCGTCTTTTTCAACGTCTAAAACAGTTATATTGTTCGATATGCCCATCTGTGTTTCCGGAGGTATATTGTCCTCGCGCTTTGCATCTACCTTAGTTATTAGATAATTTATTATCATAGCATTCTATGAGACTTTTAGTATTTAAAACTTTTGACAGCAATAAAAACCAAAAGAAAGTATTTATTGGAACAGACATATTAAAATTCACTATGACAGAAAACAGGAACGCAGATTACTATCTTGAATCACTGAAGAAAAAGGGGCTTAAAAGCGATGAATTCAACGAACAGAGATTCATGCCTTCTTCTGAAAACGACTATTTTCCAAATGAAAAAGTTTTCATGAACTGGCTAATAGAATTGGATTACAGTGAATTAAGAACGATAGGAGAAATGCTCTTTTCTGTTTATTCGAGTCCATCATCTGAGCAGAATATAGTAATAAACAAGTATTTGAAAGAGAATAATAAGGATACAGAATTATCGGATCTGATAGATGAATGCACAGAAAAATCACTCTATGCTCTGAATGTACTTACTTCATTGAAAGATAGGAAAGTAGATGAGCTTATAAGTATACACAATGAAATTTTCAAAGGCATTGACGGGATAAACGAAAAATTACACAATATAATAAAAGGCTCACTTGAAAACTTTAAGCAAAACAAAGAAGAAAACAAGAAAGATCATTATATAGGCTAATCAAACTATTTAATATAGTTAGATCTAAATCTCATATGTCAATAGCAAAGATATCGATTTTGTTTGTATTGCTCTCAGTAATACTAGTGAGTTTTGGAGCTTTGATTGGATATTTAATCGGAAATTTATTCATTTGGATGTCTGTTTTCCTTGCCATTGCAATCGTAATTAACTTAGTTTCATACCTGAAAAGCGATTCCATAGCAATAAAGATGACCCACAGCAAGATAATAAAAGAGGAAGACAACCCGAATTTTTACAATATCGTAAGAAAAGTATCATCACAAGCCGGAATACCTATGCCCAGAGTGGGAATAATGCCAACTGAAACACCGAATGCATTCGCTACTGGAAAAGATGAGAAGCATTCCGTGGTTGTAGCAACAACAGGTATCCTTAAAATGTTAAACAATGACGAGCTTGAAGCGGTAATAGGCCATGAGATAAGCCATATAACACATAAGGACGTGCTTATTTCCACTGTTGCTGCAACGATTGCAGCTTTAATATCATATGTAGGCAATATGATACTTTTTTCCGAATTCTTTGGAGGGATTGACAGCAGAAACAATAATAGTACAATAATATTATTGGTTGCAGCAATACTTCTACCGATAGGTGCAATGTTTGTTCAGCTTGGTATATCCAGGGAAAGAGAAGCCTATGCAGATGAAGGAAGCGTAAGGCTTTTAAGTAGGCCCGACGAGCTGATATCTTCCTTGAAGAAAATAAGCAATGTATCTGCTCCAAAAAAGAATAATCCATTTAGAAACAATCAAAGAAACCCGCAGCCCGGTGCGTATTCCTCCTTGTTTATAGTCAATAATTTTTCTTCTCATTCTCTTTTGAATCTCTTTTCCACGCATCCTTCTCTTGAAAAAAGAATTGCAAATATAAACCGCGTTAAATACGAACTTGGACTGTAAATAGAAAATTAAAGCTTTGAAAAAGAAATCAGATAATCTATATATAAATCTAAAAATCAATATCCTATAAATGCTCCCGTAGTCTAACTTGGATAGAACGCAGGCCTGCGAAGCCTGATATCTGGATTCAAATTCCAGCAGGGGCAAATAAGCTAAAAATAACTATCCGAAAAGATGAGTATCTTACGGGGCAGTGGTCTAGCTTGGTTATGACACCAGCCTAGGGCGCTGGTGGTCCTGGGTTCAAATCCCAGCTGCCCCAGTTTTTAATTTTGATATAAAATATCTTCCAACTAAAAGGACTCCATGACATGATTATAAAAGTTAAGAATAAATTTATATAACATAAAATTTGTATATTATATATATGAAATATAAATCAATCCTCTTGACGGAGCAAGTGTATAAAGAACTAGAAGCCGTGAGGTCCTCATTATCCAAAGAGGAGAAAAAATCAGTAACATTCAGTGAAACCGTGGAAAAGCTGGCGGGAAGAGAATCATTGCTCTTAAATCTTGACAAAGACCTTGCCAATTACATTACAAAATTTGTTGATATCCTCAAAAAATCTAAAGATACTGCAGGAGTTATTCTGTTTGGATCGGTTGCAAAGGGAACTGCAGCTAAATATAGCGATATAGATATTTTTATAATAATAAAAGGCAGCGTGTCTGATTACTATGAATACGCGCATAAAGCGATAATGTCCCTGAACACATTTAGATACGAACTGGTAAAAAAAGGCATATTCAATTATATAAGTCCTACTGTGGTAAACATCAAGGACCTGGAAGAGTTCAAACCATTGTATTTAGATATAGCGGATTATGGTATAATATTGTTTGATTCCTATAGTATAGCCAAGGAATTCATAATAAAAACGGCTTCTATACCGCATAAAAGAAATCAAACAGTATATGGGGAGATATTAAAATGGAAGAAAAAAGGGTAACGGCTTGGTTAGAGGATGCAAATAGATGGCTTGCACTTTCAAAATCGGCGGAGAAAGACAAATTTTATGATAAGAGCCTTTACTGCCTCGAGATGGCGATGGAATCCGCGATAAAGTCCCTTTTTACAAGCCAAGAAATCGAATTTCCAAAGACGCATAATATCACGCATTTGCTAATGCTTAACCGCAGTGAATTCCCGAAAGGCATACAAAAAATAACAGATGAATTAATAGATGTATTCAGCGCCCTTCTTGAGAACAGAAACGCATCTGGGTATAAAGCAGAAAGCAGCTTCACAGATGCGGAATTCAAGAAAAAGGTAGATAATTATCTTCCCCGTACAGAAAAACTTATAAAGGAGATATCCGAAGAAATAAAGAAAACCCAATGATAAAGGAAGATAGCAAGATACACCATATATTTCGAATCTTTATTGTTTCAATTTTGATATATTTTTCTGCTTTTTAACGGTTACTTTTATTCTATCTTATATAACTATCCAGTTATGTTTACGATTGAGGATGATGTTTTATTTACAACCAAGGCAAGGTATGAATTTTTATACCATATAAGGTTTCCTTTTATTCTCAAATCAAAAATCTGCTTTGCTGCATCTGTGATATTTGTATTAGAATATGATGAAGGATTGAAAAGATAACTTTTATTTACTATAAGATTAGAAGAACCAGGAGGGAGAGGAGTAGGTTTATATGAATTAAATATTACCAGATTTACACCGTTAAATCCCATGCTTACATTGTCGTTATAAATTGTAAATAGAGTATCTAAATTATAAAATGAATTATTGGATTCGTTATAATATATTAATTCTGATTCCGAATTACCCGGTCCAGATTTAAAAGATCCTCCTAAAAGATAATAATTCTGCCTAAATGAGACAGAAGAATTTATATAAAATCCATTTTTACCTATATTTTTAGAAAATAAAGAAGTTAGATTTGTAACACCTGATCTCTGATTGTAGGATATAACAACAGGTTTGAATTGTGGATTAGGTGGAGATTGAGAGGGTATAAAATAGCCATAAACTATATAACTTCTGTTGTAGCTGTCTATGCTAGTAGGAGTGAAATCAGAATAATTACCAAGCTCGGAAGTTATATTCGTTACATTGTTCCCATTATAATAAAAAATATTTGCTTTGGACTTAAGTGCCGCTAACATCAGAAATCCTGTTCCATTATAGGCAGAGGAAACAAACTTATATGAACCGTTTGTTAATTTTCTGCTTATATTGTCAAGCGATTTATTAGAAAGACTATAAACAAAAGCCTCGTTTTTACCCGATAATCCAATACCTGTCAGCAGTATACTGGAATTGCCAATCCCTATTGAGGAAGCATTAAACCCTTTGATTGATGAACCGCTTAAATTAGAATAACTCTTCGGAACAAAATTCTGCAGGTATAATTGATGCCTCAGCTCATTAAGGCTTTCATTGTATGACGAGCTTTTATTCAGGTAGTAATTGCTCTCGTTTTTGTACTGTGAAACACTTTCGTTCAGAGAATTTATCTCTGAATTAAGAGATTTTATCTCATAGGTCATATTATGCAATGAGTTATTGAGATTTTTGGTTTCATTCATGTAATAAGCTAAGTTTACACTAGTTTTATTTAAACTGGCCGTTAGATTAGTTATTATACTGTTTTTAATGCTGATTTTGCCAAGCAAAGTTCCTATTGATCCCTGTAATGCTGTGTAAGCAGAGTATACACTATTATAGCTTATATTCAAACTGTTTAACTTGCTTTTCATTGCCAAAATCGAGTTATTCATACTAGATACTTCTTCCTTATAGTTTGAGATAGAGTAATTATCATCGCTTTTCTGATAGGCGATTTCCTTTGATTCAAGAACCTTAATCTGAGAGGTCAAGTTTGAAATATTTGATTTTAATGCTTGCATTGTCTTTAGCCCATTGCTTATGTTCTGCTGCTGCACTGCAATTTTATATGCAAGCAGAGACTCATTTACAACTGCAGAATTCTCTATTTTCTTGTAGTTTGACGATGAGTATACAAGCACAAGCATCAAGAAAGCCACTAGGAAAACTAGACTTATCAACAAGTACTTTGAGTTTTTTACCATTTATATATTAAGAATAACAAGGTTTTAAATACTTTAATTCTTAGTAAACATGTATATATTAGAATCCCTTCTAACTAAAAAGAGGTGTGATATGGAAAAATTGAAATTAAGTGAATATTTCTCCGAGATATACGAGGAGTATTTCTCTGGAGTCCAAGGGGAAGAAGCATACTTGAGATTTAAGGTTCTTGTCGACGGAAAATGGATCAAAACGAAGGATAAATTCGATCTTATAAGTAGCATAGATGAAAGCAAGATAGCAGAGGTCGGGTTGGTAAGCAAGGAGGACCTTGATTTGGCATTAAAATCGGTAAATGAAAACAAGCACAAGATAAGAGATATGGCCGCAATAGACAGACTGGAGCTGATTAACAAGGTAAGGGAGGGAATTGAAGAGCACAGAGAAGAGATAATCAATGTTCTTATGAAAGAATCAGGCAAATCCTACGGATCTGCAAATGGAGAGATAAACGCCACAATTGAAAGGATGAGACTTAGTATGGAAGATTCAAGAAAGATAATGGGAGAGTATATACCTGGAGATTGGTCTAGCGATACAACGAGGAAGATGGCTATGGTTATACGCGAGCCTATTGGAGTTGTATTGGGTATATCGCCATTCAACTACCCTGTTTATACATCAATAGCTAAGGTACTGCCGGCATTATTATCCGGAAACTCAGTAATACTTAAACCGCCAAGCTCAGATCCTATCGCATTATTGATGTGTGCTGAAATATTCAGAAAATGCGGGATTCCAGCCGGAACACTGCAGGTTATAACAGGCAGCGGAAACATTGCAGGAGATTATCTCATACAAAGTGATAAAATAAACATGATAAGCTTCACAGGTAGCACTGAAGTCGGAAAACATATATCGCAGGTTGCCGGCCTCAAGAAAATTCACCTTGAATTAGGTGGAAAGGGGACTGCTATTGTTTTAGATGATGCAGATATTGATTTAGCAGCAAAGGAATGCGTTAAGGGCTCATTGGAGCTGTCAGGACAGAGGTGCGATGCTATCAGCAGAATATTGGTAACAGAAAAGGTAGCAGATAATTTCTATAAAAGCGTTGAAGAACACTTAAACGACTATAAACTTGGCAACCCACTAGAAAGCAAGGATATAAACATGGGCCCGGTAATAAATAAAAAAGCGGCGCAAAGGATAGATTCAATGATTAAAGATGCAGTAAACAAGGGTGCTAAATTAGTAAGAGGTGGCAAATTCAAAAATTCTTACTATGACCCTACACTTCTTGAAGACGTACCACTTTCGGCACAAATTGCAAATGAAGAAACATTCGGACCTGTCATAACAATAATAAAGGTAAAGGACGAGGATGACGCAATAAAAATAGCCAATCAGTCAAATTATGGGTTGGATTCTGCAGTCTTCACAAATGACTTTTACAAAGGATGGAAATTGATGAAAGCTCTACAAGTCGGGAATGTAACATTAAACGGGGCCCCTTCCCATGGAACTGCATATTTCCCATTTGGTGGCGTAAAAGACTCAGGTGCCGGAAAAGAAGGCGTTGGATACAGCATTGAAGAGATGACCAATATAAAAACGATAATATTCAATTTAGGTGCAAAGGACCTTGGAAAACCCTACAGCGGGCAATTCAAGGACTGAGGATTAAGCCAAAATGCAAATCAAATAAATTTATATATGCGGATAATAATAGAGTAAAATAAAATGGAATACCTGGAAGTAAAGAAAGACAGCTGGGAAAGGATAATAGAAGAAGTCATAGTAGGCATAGTTCTTTTCATTGGATTAGTGTCCCTACTTTACAGCTGGATAGATAGCTTGTTCGGAGTTATAGTCGGTATACCAATTCTTACTTTCCTTGGTGTACTTGCTGCATTCTTGGTTGTATATGCCATAAGAATATTCGATAAGGGGTAATCCATGCGATATAAAAAAAGATACTTCCTTCTGGTTTTAGAAGGAGACATTAAATTAGAGGAAGCTGAAAAGATGCTTTTTTCAACCATAAATAAGGTAGAGCCATTCTTAGCCATAAGGTCAAATATGAGAATAATAAAAGAAAGGACGAAAATAAAAGATGAAAAAGTATATATGATAATCTCTGCTAATAATGAATACAAGCACAAGGTTATATTCGCCTTGTCTTTAATCAGTAAGTTTTATAAAGCAAACTTGCTTACAATAAAGAATAGCGGAAATATAAAAAAGATAAACTCTTTTGAATTTTAGGAGGTAAAAAATGGAACCACCAGGAGACATGATGGGATATGACAGAGCAATAACTCTTTTTAATCCCGATGGAAGAATATTACAAGTAGAATATGCAAAGAGAACGGTTTCGCAGGGTTTTGCCGCGGTTGGATTAACCGGAAAGAACTGTATTGTTTTCGTTGCGGATAGAAAGGCGCACGAGCTTGAAAAATTGGTTATACCAGAAAGTATAGAAAAGATTTTCCAGATAGATTTGCATATGGCGGCAGCTATATCCGGAATGATAGCAGACGGAAGAACACTTATTGATAAGGCACAAAACAACGCGCAGGAATACAAGATGACATATAATCAACCGGCTGATATACTACTTACAGTAAAGGGAATAAGCGCGGAGATGCAGGCGCTGACACAGTATGGGGGCGCAAGGCCTTTTGGAGTAAGCATATTATTTGGAGGTATAAAAGACAGCAAGACCTATCTTTATATGCTTGATCCAAGTGGGACATTCTTTCAGTACAAAGCAATAGCAATAGGCGGAAATTCTGAGAGCATAAACAAGATGCTTGAGAAAGACTATAAGCAAGATATGTCCGTAGACGAGCTTATAGATCTAGGAATGAAAGCCATAAAATCTGATGAAAGCAAAAACTCTCCTGAAAGATTTGAGATTGCAATAATCGACAATGGCGGCTTTCGCAAGATCAGTAAAGAAGAGATTACAAAATATATAAAATAAATACATGGTAGATAGAGTAACTGCCAGATTGGAAAAAAATGGCAAAAGATACGAGATAGAAGTAGACTGTGATAAGGCGGTTGATATAAAGGAGGGCAGAAGCTCTGATGTTGATTCCGCACTTCTAGTAGATAAAGTTTTCAAAGACATAAAAAAAGGTGAAGTCGCAGGCAATCTACAAAAAGAGCTGGGAAGTGATGATATACACAAAATTGCACTTAAGATAATAAAGGAGGGAGAAATCAATTTAAGCACTGCATATAAACAAAAACAAGCAGAGATGCTGAAGAAGAGAATAATAGATAAAATTGCAGGGATGGCTATAAACATGAACACTAATCTACCGATACCAAAACAAAGAGTAGAACTAGCAATGAAAGATGTACATCATAATTTTGATATAAACAAACCTGAAAAGGAACAGTTTGAAGAGGTTTTACAAAAGCTAAAGAAGATACTTCCGATAAAGCTGGGAGAATTCAATTACTCGATTGAAGTACCGATACAGTATGCAAATGATACAATGTTATATTTAAAAAGGTTAACAAACATAAAAGATAATACAAGAAACGACAATTCGCTTGTCGTAAACTTTTCAGTAAAAGCTGGAAATGAAAATGAGCTGATGAGCAAACTTAAGAGTGTTACTCACGGCAGTATAAACGTGAAAAAGATATGATGAATGTAAAAAACTTTGATATAGTAACGCCGGGAGAGTTTCTTTCAGATGAAAAAAACGGCGGCAACGGAACCTATGAAGAAAACAATAAGGTATACTCGAAATTTCTGGGAATGGTACAGACCTCAGACAGCGGAATAAACGTTAACTCCCTAACGAGTAATTATTATCCAAGCGAAGGCGATGATATAATCGGTGAGGTAACTGAGATATCATCAAAATATTGGGTTGTCGATATAAACGCCCCCTTCTACACCAGACTTGACATAAGAGATATCAACTTTAGGGTTGAAAGTGGTGAATTAGACAGATACATTGGTATAGGAGATATAATATATGCAAGGGTATTCCGTGTATATCCTAACAATGCCGCGGACATATCAATGAGAGGCACAAGATATGGCAAGCTTGAATCTAAAATGATAATAAAGATAGATCCTGTAAAGCTTCCAAGGCTTATAGGAAAAGAGGGTTCTATGATAAACATAATAAAGGAAGAAAGCAAATGCGACATACTTGTAGGACAGAATGGTATAGTCTGGATTGATGGTGATGAAGCAGGAAGAGCAGTCGCATCAGCTGCGATAAAATTCATAGATGAAAACTATGTAGATATGGATCTTACAGAAAAGGTCAGGAGGTTACTTGAAGATGTACGAGGAAAGATTTGATAAAAGGGCATTCAACGAATTAAGGCCTATGGAGGCTGAAACCGGTATAATACCAAACGCAAAGGGGAGCGCAAGGTTCAAGATAGGAAATACAGAAGCTATAGCCGCAGTTTACGGTCCAGAAGAAGTAAAGCCAAGGCATATAGAAAAGGCGGACAGAGGAGTAATTATATGCAAATATGATATGCTGCCTTTTTCAGTTCCGGATAGAGCAAAGCCGGGCATGGACAGAAGAGATATTGAGATAAGTCAAGTAATAACAAACTCACTTAACAGAGCAATACTGCTTGAAGAAATGCCAAGGGCGATGATAAATATAAGGATTTATATAACACAGGCAGATGCAGGCACAAGATGTGCAAGTCTTACTGCTGCATCAATGGCATGTGCAGATGCAGGTTTGCCAATGAGAGATCTTGTAGCGGCAGTTGCTGCTGGTAAAATAGGAGATAATGTATGCCTTGATCTGACAAAGGACGAAGAGGATTTCCATGAAGGGGAGGGTGCGACCGATGTTCCTATAGCGTTCCTACCATCAAAAAATGAGATATTACTGCTACAGCTTGACGGCAGAGTAAGCAGGGATGAACTTAAAAAAGTAATTGAAGTTGGTAAGGAAGGTGCAATGAAGATTTATGAGCTTGAAAAAGAGGCTCTAAAAAGGAGGTTTTCAAATGAAAGTAAAAGTTAGAGGAATATATTCAACGGCTATAAGCAAGCTTTTGCTTGACGAAAAAATAGAGATAACACAGCCGGCGGATGCAATAAAAAATGCGCTTAAGATAGACGATGAAAGTAAGCCGGACCTAGTTATAGAGGATACTGAAACCAAGGAAGGGGTTTATCTTTATGGGAACGGCGTTGAGGAACTAGTTAAAATAATCAAGAACCGCCTTAAAAGGAGCATATTTTACAAAGAAGAGATAGGCAAGATATACTGTGGTATAATAAATAACACTGATCAGAAATCAAAATCCATATTAATCTCATTGCCGGATGATGAGGAAGGAATATTGGATATGAAAAGCTTTTGGGGGTATGTTAAGCCTGGAGCAAAGATCCTTGTACAGTCTAAAGGAACATATGATGGGAAAATAATGCTTTCAACTCAGCTTAGAATATTCGGTGATAATATAATAATAATAAAGAATGGATTCACGAAGATGAGCAGAGGTATACACTCAAATGAGGGCAAGACAAAGCTATACGATATAGCAAAGGGCTTAAATCTCAAAGACTGGGGAATACTGTGGGTACAGGGGGCAGAAGATAGAGATGAATCGATGCTTAAACAAGAGCTTGAGGATTTGCAGAAAAAAGAATCGGAGATAAACGAGAAATTCAACGGTTGCAATGAGCCAAGTGTGCTTTATGAGGGAATGAACAAGTATTTTATTCTTTTCAGCGAAGAAGATAAAAATGAGCTGGATAAAATAAGAAAATCGGTAATGCCGACAATAATGAGCCATCACAAACTTAAGTCGGCAGGATACACAATATTAACCGATTTCGCAGAGAATCTAATGGATAAATTCTCAGATGAAGAAATAACAAGTAAGATAAATGAAGTGCTTTTAAGATATGGCCCAACAAAGGAAAAACTTTATAGGCTAGCATTCACAAGGCTTAATGGGACTTCTTTTAAAATAGACGGTATAGTATCGGATATAGAAGTAAAAGACAATGAAGTGCAAAAACTCTCCGTAAAAACAAGAAGTGACTGGGGAGAAAGAACATATAATCTAGAGAAGGAAAAAGAATATATTGAGGTAATAAAAAATGGAGAAACAGAGAGAATGCTGGTGACAAAACCAGAGATATTTCCTAAATTCGCCAAGGTAATAAGTTTTGATATAACTGCTAAAAAAGAAAACGAAGAAATCAAGGTACAAAATGAGGAAAGGCTTAGTAAACTCGGCAAAAAGGACGAGATAAGCAAAGAGTTTGTAGATGATTTATCTGAGGTAATTAAGGAGATGAAAAATTTATGACACTGGAAAACTATAACTATATAAGGGAATTAGCAGAAAAGAAACTGAGACTTGACAAGCGCAGTGAATTTGAAGGCAGAAAAATAACGATAAAGGACAATGTTATTAACCACTCAGATGGCTCTGCATACGTTGAACTTGGAAATACAAAAGTCATAGCAGGAGTAAAAGTACTAAAGGGCACTCCTTTTCCGGATAGGCCTGCAGAAGGAGCTCTTATTATAAATTTTGAGCTTTCAGAGTTAACATCCAAATACGTTGAAGACAGGATAAATTACTCAATAGAAGTCGGAAGAGTGACAGATAGAGGTATAAGAGAGTCAAATATGATAGACCTTTCAAAACTTGTAATAGAGGAGGGCAAGATAGTCTCATTTGTATACGTTGATGTAGTCTGCATAAACAATGAAGGAAACCTATTTGATGCCGCAAATATTGCCGCTTTAAGGGCCATTCTAAACGCAAGATACAGCGTAGAAGGAAAAGAAGACAAAATACCACTGCCGATTAACAAGACAAAACTTGCGATAAGCCATACGTTTACAAAGATAAACGGCACTTTATTCTTTGATCCCAGCGCAGAGGAGGAGAACGTGCAAGACGCGAGATTCAGCATTGGAATAACTGACAAGATAAATTCTCTTCAAAAAGGAGGCAGCGGATTTTTCACACCAGAGGAGATAGACTTCTGCGTTGGAAAGGCCATTGAAATAAGAGAAGAAAGATTTAAAATATTAATGGATAATATAAAAGAATAATATGGAAGAATATAATAAATTTGAGAAGGCAAGATTAGTAGGTGCAAGGGCATTGCAGCTCTCATCCGGAGCTCCTCCTCTTGTAAAAGTAAACAAAAAAGAAGACACATATATAAATATAGCTAAAAGAGAGCTTGAAAAAGGTGTTCTTCCTATAAACGTTAAGAGAACAGGGGATTAACATATAAATAATGCTCCGCTTTAATCAATAATGGCATTTGAAAGTCTTTCTAACAGGCTAAAAGATGGTATAAAGAAACTCCTGAATTCTACAGGAAATGAAAAGATAGAGGAAGTACTGCAGGATATACAAAGAGCGCTTACAGAGGGAGATGTAGACAAAAACCTTGTAGACAGATTAATGAAAAAGATAAGAGAAGACATAAAAGCAAATAAGGGAAAAGGACTAGTCACAAAAGAAAAAGTAGCAGATGTTATATACAATAACCTGGTTGAGATTGTCGGAAACGAGGAAACGAAGATAAACATAGATTCTATACCTTTCAAGATCCTTTTAGTTGGTTTATTTGGATCAGGTAAAACAACTACTGCTGCAAAGCTCGCTAATTATTATAAAAAGAGGGGATACCGTGTGCTTCTCCTTGGACTTGATACATTCAGGCCTGCAGCTTATCAGCAGCTGGAACAGCTTTCAAAGCAGATAAACGTGAAGATAACTGGAGGAGGAAACGACCCGATAAAGGCAATAAAATCAGCAGCTGGCTCTTTCAAAAACTTTGATATTGTCATAGTAGACAGCGCGGGAAGAGATATACTTGACAACGAATTAGTAAAGGAAATAAAAAACGTGAAGGAAACATTGAAACCAAGCAATGTCACGCTTGTTATACCCGCTGATCTTGGACAGAATGCCTCAATACAAGTTAAGGGCTTCCATGATTTACTTGATATAAACAATATAATACTTACAAAAACCGACGGAACTGCAAACGGAGGAGGAGCACTTACCGCCGCGTACATAAGTGGCGCAAAAGTGACTTTTATAGGTACTGGAGAAAAGATAAACGATTTCGAGGAATTTGATCCTAAGAAATTTGTGTCTAAACTTCTTGGATTAGAAGGATTAGAATCTCTGCTTGAAAAAGCCAAAGAAGAAAATATACAGATTAATGAGGAAAGCGCAAAACGCGTCATAAAGGGAGAATTCAATCTAATGGATGTATACGAGCAGTACTCCTCTGCAATGAAAATAGGATCTCCACAGAAGATAGCAGAACTTATGCCAGGAGTGCCATCCTCTGGTAAAACAAAGGAATTGCTTGAAAAACAGGAAGAGAATATAGGAAAATTCATAAATGCGATGGATTCTATGACTAAAAAAGAACTTGAGGAGCCGAAGACAATAGACTCTAACAGGATAAAGAGAATAGCAATGGGAAGCGGCACTTCAGAAGAGCTAGTAAGAGAGCTATTAGAGCAGTACCGAAAAATGAAAACCGTGATGAAGATGTCAAATAACAGGCAGTTTTCCGGTTTACTTAGGAGATTTGGAATAAAGATATGAAATGCAGCAACTGTGGAAAGGAAGTTGAAACCACTTTCCTTAATAAACCTAAAGGAAACTACTACAAAAATGGAGGTAAACTCTTGCTTTTGTGTAATTCATGCTTTAAACAGAAGTTTCATAAAAATTGAGCGGCTATTTAAAAAGTCTTTAAAATAGTAGTTATCTCTTAAGCAAAGATTTTAATTCTTTTAATAATTTTTTCAAGTCTATATTTTCTCTTGCTGCCGAAAAAACTTCTGAATCCAGTTTCTTGTCTTCATAAACGTGGACTAACTTGTTTCTAATGCCTCTTAATCTAATCATTTTTTCAACTACATTATCACTTAGATATCCCTTAAATATACCTAACAAAGAGAAGTCATCCCCTACTATCTTCAAACTTAGATGTTTATACAACAAAGCAAGTATATCTATCTCAACATCACTTATTAATTGTAATTTGCGCTCGACAGTGCTCTTTACAAACATGTTACTTTTGAGGTATTGTTCTTCGTCCTTTGGAAGAGCAATATAAATCTCCTTGGAATATCTTTCTAGAGCATTAATTTTTTCAAGTATCCGGATTTCTATTTCTTCTTTCATAGATTACCTAAAACTTCTTTTAATGTTAATTTAGAGTCGCTTGCAGCTTTGATTATTCGAATACTATAGTTATATAGTTCTGCCTTATCTTTAGTGTACAATAAAACCGCGTCATTCAATGCTGAACTTTGCACATGAAAGGGAAGATCATTTATTACTGAAAAATCAAATACATCGTTTTCTCCAAATATAGCAGAATATTTTCTGTATTCAGCCGTGCTATCTGAACCATCCTCTAATATTATACCTACATCAACATCTCTCCAGTTTTTATCTCTTCTTGCAAAGCTGCCAAAAAGGATAATTGCTATAACACTAGAGTCATTTTTTGCAATTTCGCTTGCATTTTCCAATTTGTTATATATGTTAAATAATTGATTTGCCCAACGATAGAGTGCTTCGTCAGCTGCTTGACTTATAGATCCCCTGCCATAGCCGAATTTTTTCATTGACATTTCTCTAAAGGGTAAACTCGTAGAATCATTTGTGTATATTTTTATTTGTGACATATTAGTTCTATAGAACTAATAGTATAAATGCCTTTAATTATGGTATATAATATATACCATACTGATTACAAGATATATAAACAATATTTTATATAAGCATAATATAGAATACAAAAACTCATCAATGGGTGCAGATGGGGTAATTATAAAAGACAATAAGTACTGTTGATTAAAAGAAAAAATAACTATACAAAGACAAATGGGCAATACCAGATGGATTCGTAAAGTATAGAAAAAAGACAGAAACCACGATGCTAAAGGAAATTAAAGAGGAACAGGTCTGAAAGCCAAAATAGACAGAGTAGTAGAAGTTTATTCAGACCCAAAGAAAGACCTAGAAAATACGTTGTTTCAATAGATTATCTTTTGAAGGGTGCTATTGGAAATGAAAACTGCAAGGATGGCGCAAAGGAGGTAGATGGAGGTATATTTAAAAGCTGCCAAAACTAGCATTTGATAATTACAGCATAATGAGCGACGCAACAAGAATTTATTATAATAAATAATATTATAAATTTAGAACAACTGATTTATGTATAAGTCCCCGTAGCTCAACTTGGACAGAGCGGCAGACTTCTAATCTGATGGTTGTGGGTTCAAATCCCATCGGGGGCATGGTCTATTTGGGGTATAGGATATCTCCTTCTTAAACGGACTCCGGTATACTAAAATCCAAAGCAAAGTCCACCCTATACCCAAGCCAAGCCCTAATAAAGCTTAAGGAATGCGGGAATAATGCCTAAGCTATGGCCTAAGCATGCAGAGGTAATGCAGGAGTCATTTGGGAGTAAAGTGGGAGTAAAGTGGGATTCACTGGGAGTAAAACTCACTAATTGGGGAGTCTGGGAGAAGGGAAAAACTCGGGATATCGGGATCGGCTTAAAAGTTTAAAAAATATTTAAATAAAAAAAACATAGAATGTGTATGGGAAACAGTCCTAAGCATGCCATCATGCTTAATCAAATGATTTGGACAAAGAAGTCCCAGTCCGCTTTAGAATATATGATGACATATGGCTGGGCAATACTAATCATAGTTATAGTAGCAGTCATTCTTTACAGCATGGGTATCTTTAATCCTTCAAGCAGTGTAACTTTCACATCATCAGGCTTCTCACCATTCATAATATCTTCCAGTTTATGCAATAACATAGGATTAAAGATAGCAGTAAACACCGGTCCTTTACCGGGATCAGCAACCTCTGCGAAAATAACAGCAGTATATATAACATCAGCAACAGGCTCAACAATACAGTCAAAAGCCTATACATTGTCAAATCCAATAACAGTAACACCAGGTTCAGTGTCAACAATAATAATACCAGCAGTAATATGTTCAGCAAATGGAGTAAAGTACACAGTTTCAGCATCATTGCAGTATACAACAGAAGGCACTCCTTTACCAGAGACATTGAATTCAACAGGCACAATAGCAGGAACAGCAATATCAGGCAAGCCTTCAGTTGTAACCAGTTATGTTCCAGTTACAGTAACAAACACTCAATCAACTGCAACTCCAGCTCCATTCCAGCAGATGATTAACATAACAAGCTCGGATAACGGCTGGTCGGACATATCAACCAGTTCTTTCGGCCAAAATGTGGAGTTCTTCTACTATAACGGTTCAGTAATCCCATCATGGCTGGAAAGTTATACGTCAACCAATGCAATATGGTGGATTAAGCTAGGCGGTATAGGCGGTAGTTCATCAAAAACCATATACATGGGCTTTGCTCCAGCAACAACCAATCTCTTTAACACAGTAAACGACGGTGAAGCACCACAATTGTCTTCAGTCTATAATTCCTCAAACAATATGTATAATGTCTTTCCATTAGCATTCGGTTTTGCAAACAGTATTCCATCCTTTTGGAACTATAATAGTATAACAAGTCCTGTTAACGGTGTAAAAGGAGATAATGGTCTTGTGTTCTTTGTAAATAGTCTCACTACAGAGAATGTATATATTACTTCTTATAACACAGTCTCAAACTATGATTTTGGATTTACCGTAAGCAATTACTATAATGGTAGTGTTTTAGCGAATTTTTGGGATGATAGCAATACATATCAGACTGGTGGAATAGTAGTTTCAGCAGATGGGGATTACCTAATTACAAATCACGCAAATGGAAATATGCCTATAATTGATAACGAGGGTGTTCAGCCGACTTATTTGACGATCTCAGATATATTTTTTTATGAGAAGGTCACAATGCCCTCCATCTCCATTGGCGTCATTCAGATTTCGTGAACAAAGTGATGACTACTAACTCAACTCATAAGCACTGTGCATCCTTTAATGAAAATAATTGAATAAAAATAATTAATTACTTCTATCAAATTTATAAATATTAAGAATATCTGCCAATACATTAAATATCTCGCTAAACTCAATTACTAAAATATTATCTTAATTATAAACTTCACTTGATTGGTATCTGGGCGCTTGTTCATGAGGATATAATGTATTACTTAACATTGAAAGAGAAATTAAATCAAAGGCCTATTTGGGCCTGAAAGAAGTAAAAATGAAAAAATAGATTCTAGATAGTTGGGACGACTAAACTTTTTAAAGCTTGAATAACTCCATTTAACATAAAATAAGTTATGTTAACAAATGCAAATGATGCAAAAACTGTGGGATCTTGGTATAAAGCTAAGAAAAAGTGGAGCCAGTTCTGGTCTAATATAGGTAATGAGGCTGATACAGACCAAAGAAATTTTATTATCGAAACTAAAAAAAAGATACTAAGTTATTTTCTTGCAGATGATATCCTAAAATTATTTAAGGCATTAAATATTACAGATCCTGCTTATCAAAAAGATTCGGAAAGTGGCAAATTGAGAAGAATTAGTTATTCTGTAGAAGCTTATAGAGATTATGCCGTAAATAACCTTAGTTTGACTGATTTAGAAATATATGTAGAACGAGTTCCGAAAATTTCGGAAAAATTAGGTAATAAAAATATAAAAGAGAGCGAGATAGCCTTATATATAAAATTAGTTGCGAATATCCGCCAAGAAGTTGATTGGACCTTAGTGCATGTTATTGAAGAGATTAAAAAAGAGCTTTTAGAAATATACAAACGAGATGAATATGTTAAATATTGGTGCGATACTTTAAGTAAAAACTACGCGAATTTTCAGTCTGCAGTTTCTAGTTTAAAAAATAAAGAACAGAAACTTAATCTAACTGGTTTTCCTTCAGATATATTTGCTACTTTAATGTCCATAACACAAAATTGCGATTATAATTATAGATATCTTTATGCTATTCTACAAGGTGGAACCTTTAATGAACAAATTTTATCGACTCAAGAAAACAATTTTAAGTATTTTAGCGAAACTCTTTATAATATTATAATCACGATAAAGAATTATAATATCGTAATTGCTCATAAACAAGACCTTTCTGGTGAAAATTTAAAAGTAAGTTTATTGGCCATTCCTTCGGAAACTGAATTGCTGGCAATATGTAAATCCGGCGAAACACAAGTATATGAATTTAAAAGCGCTAAAGTAGAGTTTGAAACATTGAGTAAAGAGATATGTGCATTTGCGAATACCAGACAGGGAGGATTAATACTGTATGGTGTGGAAGACGACGGTAAAGTTACAGGAACAACAAAAAAATATCAGGAATTCGATCAATCATTACAAAATTCTATCAGAAATTCGATTTCTCCAGCATTAACTGTAAATATTCTAGAAAAGAGTATAAATCAGAAAATATTTATTATACAAGTTCCACCATGGGATAAAAAGGAGGTATATCAGTTTAAAAAGGTGGTTTATATCAGAAGAGGAACAAATGTTTTTGCAGCAACACCTGATGAGTCCAAAAAACTATATGCTGGGGAGTATATTATCTAATAATAATTTACTTAATATTCTTATAATACAACTTAATTGATTTACCCTCTTTTATATTTTTTTTCTGGTACCATAGAGTAGACTTATTTATACCCAGCTTCTTCCTTTCTTCAGGTGAAATGCTTAGAATCTTAGACCTTAAAGCTAAATCGTCATTTCTGTCAATCCTAACAATAGGTATCTCAAACTGAATTGCTTTAGCTTGGCCTAATATATAGCTAGCAAGTCTCCTGGTATTACCAAGAAGCGTAAACTCCATTGTCCGGTTGGTTTTACCGTATTTGTACAGCTTATTGAAGTTAAGACGAATCTTATTCAGTAGCAACTTGGCAGCGTTTTCCCTGAGCCTTATATTGTAGTTTTCAGTTACAATGAAGTCCGATTTCTTGAGTTTCTTGTCTTCTAGCACTTGAATCACGCTTAGGTCGACTAGCCATCTATACAGTTCCTGCAGATCATAGACCAACGGCGTCTTGCTATTGTTAATTTCATGCAGGAAACCTATTTGCATGTCCAATCCTGTAATGTTTATGGCTTTCCGCACCAGTGTTTCTAATACTGCGTATCCGTAGTTAAGCATGGCGTTTATCTCATCTGATGCGTTCATACTCCGCAGATAGGATTTGTTCTTTCTCTGTCTAAAATGGAATTCAGGGGCCAATTCTATGAAAACTTTGCGGAGGGCCCTCCAGTATATGTCTGCTACCCTTCCCTCATATGTCATTATATTATTAACACTGTCCAATCTGGCGTATTTTTGCTCATTATGGAAAGCATCTCCAAGTGTTTTCATGTCAAGAGAGCCATAATATGTAGATAGTGCGCTAAGCATTTCATAAGATTTATTGATTTTAGCTCTGATTATCTCCGAAGCTATCCTGTTTCGTTTCTTCTCGTCTAGGTATGTCCTGTACTGGGCTATTTTCAGCTTGCCTGATATAGGATCCTTAGGCTGCAATGAGCTAAGAAGGTTTCCATCCCAGTTAAGCACTGTCAATGTAATCCCATGCTTAGCTATCCACTTCAAAGCATCCAATGAGACGGCCCCCGAATGGCAATCAATTATTATGCTATCGTACTCTATCTGGTGTGGGTAGAACTCCTTTCTCTCTTTTGTCAAAGAATTGTATACTACGAGCTTGCGCTTGTCAACGCTTACAAAGCATCCGAAACCTGAGATTAAGAGCGGGTTCATATGTATTATAAAATAATATATTCTGGAATATATAAACATTTAATTTATAAAAAATATAATCTATAATATGCCAGAAACAATGATATCAGTTAAAGGGTATGAGTGTGCTAGGTGTGGTCATAGATGGGTCCCCAAAAAGAAGATTAAACCTGTGGTCTGCCCAAAATGCCATAGTCCGTATTGGGACAAAACAAAGGCTAAACCTTTAGCTACTTAGGATACAAAACTCCGTTATTATCATCTATTGCTAATACGTTTATGTTAAAGTTATCTGATAGCTCCATAAATAACTTAAAAGCATCGGAAAAACAGATCTCATCCCATTTACCGGAATAAAGCGTTTTAAGAAATCTCTCTCTTTCTTTAGGATGACCAGAAAAGGTAAACACGGATGAAATTTTTTCTTTATGCTTGGGTAAGGCATGCAAGTCAAAAGTAAAGATAAAATAATTATATTCCGGATAGTCCAGTTTACATGGCTCTACCCCCAGAAGAAGTGTGTAGTATTGCACATTATTATAATTAAAAAAACGAATTTGTTTAGTCAATTGATCAGAAAAAGCCGGAAATTTAGTAGCACCAAAAGGCTTAAAACCAGCTTCTTTTAATATAAGTAGCAATGAGTAAATAAATTCAGCATGTTCATTTTTTGGTAAACCAACCAAAAATCTAATCAAATAATGATAGTTATATTTAGAACCAAGTTCAGGCAATTTCAAAAGTTCTAGATTTTTTTGTGCGTAAAAAATCTGCGCATAAAAATCATGCACCTCCGCAGGCAAAACGTAATATCCTTGCGAAGTTTTCGTTATTAATCCATTATTACACAGAGTATCTCTGATTTTTTCGCAAGTACGATAGCTTATTTTATATTCTTCTCTTAATACGTCTGATATTTCCGAAAATTTGATATTTTCTTTATTCTCTATGTCTTGTAAATAGATCATAACGGATATAAAATACATCTCTTTTTCTTTTAGATTAGAGAGAAAGTTTGATGCCAGAGTTTCTTGATAATCCGGTAAATTATACAATTTTTTGAATTTATCAACTACATTAGGACGCCCCACTTTCTTCTCTTTTGCTTTTCTACCCATATTAGGAACTAATAATTCCTATAATTATAGGTTTTATTATCTAAAAAGGTTGTTTTAGGAACCAAAATCTTAGTATTGAATTAGTGATGTATTTCTAGCATGCAATCCGAATTCAGCTCAAAGTTTGCCACATTCAATAAATGGCTCTCAGCGCAAAAAAACATTAATAGCGCCTACGTTCAGCGCATAATTCGGGCACATGAAAGATATCCTTCAGCGACCCTTAAAGAGTTGCGAGGGCATGGAAATGTGCCTTTACTTAGGAAGAATCGTCTGCCTGTTTATGAAAGAAAGTGGTCTGATCTAACTCCCCGGCAGGAAGTAATAAGAGAGATGGCTCTAGCAGTTGTATCACTGGCTCGGGAATATCCAGATAAAGATCCCGTTAAAATAGCTAAAAACTACGAAATACCATTCTCTTATGTTCTCAAAGCCACAAATACTTTCCATCAAGAAAACGACCGATGGATTGTAAACCCCACTGACCACATAGACAGAGCCATGCACATTTATACAAATGGAGAAGATAAAATCATCGAATTAAATGATTCTCGGGAAGCTTCTATCCTAGCAAAATATTTCGATTCCGTCCGCTGGTTCATCTACAAAGGAGAGCCGCAAAGATTGCTTCCTTTTCAAGGCCTGACTATAACTGCGGCTGATGGGCGAAAATATGCTCTCGAGACCAATCCGCAGGCTATTTTAAGCATTCAAGAGAGAATCGAAGAGCCGGAGTTCTACACGATTTATGATATCTGAAGACGCAATAATTAGGATTAACAATAACATTTCCCAGATTAGGGAGATGTCACCTCCCATTTATTGGCCTATAATTGATCAAACTAGCGACTTTGTCGATGACGTTTTGACGCGGAGTGAAGATTATAAATACGGGGACAAGGAGTTTTGCGAGATATGCGGCAAAAAGTTGTCTAAACGCAGCCACGAAATTCATCACGTTGCGGGACGGCTGAACTCAGATATCTGTGTGGATGTATGCATACCATGCCACAGGACGATAACTTCACGCCAAATGCTATGGGATGTTAGATGGAGATCAAATGACAACCTCGATAACGTCAAGATGGCCTTTCTGTTGCAAGGCCTGAGAGAAATTCTTGTTCTTCGCGGGGAAAAACTGAATCAGCCAAAAATAATAGAGATAGGTGATAGTTTAGACTTTGAAGCATCGTTTTCGAGGGACCGATGGATACCATAGTCCGCGCGTATGTTCCTTTTGAGGCCGAGAGAGGTAAGCCAAAAAATTGGGATGATCATGGTTCGAACATAGTTCTCGTTTTAGACACTGAAACAACTATAAACAAAGACCAGAACCTCTTATTCGGAACATGCAAAATATATTTCAAAAGTAGATCTTTTTCTACTTACCTTTTCTATGGAGACAATCTAGACGGCAATTCGCTAGAAGTCCTTAAAGACTACGCGGCCAAGAATAATCTGGAGATAATGAAGAGAGAAGACTTTATAAAAAGGATATTTATCCCGTATATCAAAGAAGGCCGTGCCCTGTGCGTCTGTTTCAACATGCCTTTTGATATTTCTAGGCTAGCTATAGCCTACGGATATGCCAGAAAGTCATTCAAAGGCGGCTTTTCATTTAGATTTTCAGCGAAAAACTCATTTCCACAGATAAACATAAAGAGCATAGACTCAAAACGGGCCTTTTACTCAATAACATATCCAAGATTCCGCAAGGAACAAAAATTCAGATATTACAGAGGCCGTTTCTTAGATCTCCGCACGATGGCCTTTGCACTTACAGGCCAAAGCTACTCATTGGAAAATGCTGCAAAGGATTTCGGCTGTAAACTGAGAAAGACACACCCCGAGGGTCATGGCAAGGTAACTGCTGAATATATAGAATACAATATCAACGATGTTGACGTTACATACGAATTGTACACTAAACTGTTGGAGAGGTACTCGGATTTTAAGCTGGATCTCCCGCCAGAAAATCTGTTCTCGCCAGCTTCTTTGGCTAAGGGATATCTTAAAAAATACGGCATTAAACCGTTCCTAGAGAAGAATCACGATTTTCCAAAGGAGATACTTGGTTATGTAATGGCAACTTATTATGGCGGTAGAACCGAAGTTAGAATAAGGAAAACACCCGCTAAGATTACATACCTTGATTTCACTAGTATGTATCCGACTATGTACATTTTAATGGGACTAGACTCCTTCCTTAAAGCGGACAGGATAGAATACAGAGAAACTACCACTGATACGATAAATCTATTGGAAAATTTAACCATATCTGACTTCAAGAATCCTGCTTCCTGGAAAGGATTAACTACTATATGCGAAGTTGTACCAGAATCGGACGTACTCCCATTGAGATCTAACTACGACGGTGGTAACGTTTCAACGATCGGCATAAACAATATCACTTCCTCAGACGGCACTTCTCTTTGGTATACACTGGCAGATGTCATATGCAGCAAGCTGATTACCGGAAAAAACCCTAAAATTAAAAAAGCGATAAGCTTTTTCCCAGCGGGAACGCAGAAAGGGCTAAATACTATAAGTGTGACTGAGGGCGTTTCGATAAATCCACAAGAAAACATAATAAAAAAACTGATAGATGCACGGCTGGAGATAAAATCAAAGCTCAAAGAATGCCGAAATGACGAAGAGAAAATCCAGCTTACAACAAGACAAAAGGCTCTAAAAACGATAGTCAACGCAATGTCCTATGGTATCTTTGTAGAGATTGATGTGGAGGAGCTGGACGAAAAGGAAAAAGTAGAGGTTTACGGATTGAAAAAATTCGAAACAGCTGTAAATAAACTCGAAAGGCCCGGCAGGATGTTTAATCCCATAATAGCTACAATGCTTACTTCTGGGGCCAGGCTTGTTCTGGGGATAACCGAGTCACTCATTAAAGATAACAGCGGTTATTTTGCCTATTGCGACACTGACAGCGCTATGATATCCCCAGAGCATAAAGGGATTGTACAGAGTTTCTTTCAAGGGCTTAACCCTTACGACAGCAGTACAGAGATCTTCAAGGTGGAAAGCGATGATGATGGTAAGCTGCTGGAAAACGTAAATTTCTTTGGAATCTCCGCTAAGAGGTACGTACTTTTCGATATTGAAAACGGCCGACGTATAATAAGGTCATTCTCATCACATGGCCTGGGAAATCTTGTTGGAATAGATGATAAAGAGATATGGGAAGACGTTTTAGACATAGCTTACGCAGATCAGACGCTTGATGACATAGCTATAAAATACGCCAAAAAGTATGCAGTATCGGAGCTTACAGTAACCAAGGCGTCAATTATGAAAAGGTTCAAGAATGTGAAAGGCATCAAACCATACAACTTTATAATGGTCGGCAGGGCCTGCAGAACTGACGAAATATCCAATGAGCCTGTTATACCAATGCATCAATTCGTAGACGGAAAAGAATACGGCTTTAGAAAGATACCTTATGAGCCATTCACAGATTATAAGTCTGGCAAGCTTTATACCAAGAATACGCAGTTCTACTGGACATCCATGGATAAGGTCATAATGGATTATTGGATGCATCCAGAAAGCAAATTCAACGGTGAAGAAGGGATTCTTAGCAGGAAAAACATCACAATAAGCGCTGAAAGCATAAAATATATCGGAAAAGAAAGCAATGAACTGGAAGAATCAGAGATAATTGGAGTATCTGATGGCAATTACACTCTATACGAGAACCTTATAGAGAAGGCTAAAAGTCTTAGTAATAGTGAAAGGCTAAAGGCTGGGATATCTAAAAGTTGGTTTTACGAACTGAAAAAACGGAAAAAACCCTTCCAAAGATATGGCAGAGTAGTGCAGTACTTACAAAGGATGGAACAGCAAGTCAAGGAGCTGTAAAACGGAAGTGAAATCATGAGAGAAAAAGACCCTAATGAGGTAGTGTTTGAATCAATAGTCGACTATATACGCAGATCAAAAGACAGCGTATGGTACAAGGCTATCATGTTTGTTTATTTCGACAAAGAAATGCGGGATGATCTAACCATTAAAAGTGATGAATACTACGAAGCGCTGAAAAAGATGTCAGAATATGGCGTAATAAAGGCCAATAATTACAGGACTATGGTGCCTTTTAGTAAGTTCTGTGTTTACTGCGCTGACAAGCTGAGAAACATAAAATACATGCCAATGAAGGATCTAAACGACGGAGTTATCCTGCGTTTCAGCAACGTAGATGTCATGAAAAAAACCGCTAAAAAGATAGACCCTGAACGGGCGTTCGCAAAACAAAAAAATGACTATATGACCAAGTTAATATTAGACCGTATAAAGTCTCCAATAGACAAAAAACGAGGAGGTAGAACATGAGAAAGAAAGGCTACAAGGACATAACTTTACCGAATGAGACATGGAGAAAACTGGCCCAGTTTAAGCTTGACAAAGGCAAGAAGAACATGGGGCAGGTAATCGAAGAAATCCTTTCGATTTACAATGCAACTGAAAAGGCTTACAATATGGCTCCCAATACTGTAAATGTCTTGTCAATTGCTGACGAAAGATGGATCTTAGAGAAGGAAAGAGAATCTGAGGGCATACTTAAGGGGTGGAATTAATTATATCCACAAATTTCGGCTATCTGCGTGCTTCCGGCAGTTAAAGTTTCTGAGGTTGAAGATGATATCGAACATTCGGGATTTTGCGCTCGTATATAGTTTATGGTAAAATTATATTCACCCTGCGATGTTAAAAAATAAATAGTATTCATACTACTGGTCTTTGTATATCCATTGTAATTAACTACCATAAGGATACCGGAACATTTGCATAAAATGTTGTTAAACATGTTACTTTACTGGGAGTAAATTGTATTATTTTATCATTACCAAAACTACTAATATGTGATTCTGATTCATTAGAGCACCCCAATCCATTTATAAAACTATTGTTTGAGTAAGTATCAAAAATTTGATAGTTATCAAGCCCTTTAGAAAAGGTTGGTCTCTTTTTTGCATACTTCGCAATTATTTTTATCCTTTCCAGAACCATTTTTAGCTTTTTGCATAGAAACTCGGCTTATTGCACTTAACTAAACCTTCTTTGGATAGTTATTTTCATTATATCTATATTTTGGTGCTCTCTAAATCTACGCTTTTATTGAACAATCTTATTTCCACTAAATCCACATTTCTCTGTAGCATTTATATTATTGTATATCGATCCAGCAACTGCAAAACCAGAACTGGGGATTTCAATTGGAACACAAGTTCCATTGTCATCATTTAAAATTTTAAATGAATAATTTCCAGGGGGGGTATAAAATATAAACTGTGGAAGCTCGGAAGTATTGTAAGTTATAGTTTTATTAATTCCGTCATATATAACGGACACAGTATACCCCTCAAATATAATAGGCCAGATTATTGTAGTACAATTCCAAGACGAGTATGGTGGAACTGTAACATTGCCTCCTAAAGTTACATTAAATATACCTGAATTACAATTCGGTCCCACATAAGTTGAATTCAAATTACCTACATAAGCGAAAGCTCTTAACTTTTCTTTATTCTGTTCTGAAATTTGAGATCTTATAACAATCTTCTGTCCAGCCTTAGCCATACCTGCTCCACTCGAATTTAATAACTCAACAGTCCAATTATAATTTGATGGAATACCTTGTTCAGAGAATGTAGTATTTTCATATTGCACTAGTATATTCTTTATTTGTTGTGGTACTTGGAATTTCTGACTTTCGGTTTCTTTAGTACCGTTTGAATTTGAAACTGATAATTCGATTTGGTCTCCAAAACCGGCACCACCATAAGATTGTTCTAATTCTTCATTTATCCCGCTCATGTCATAATTAATAAAAACTTGATTTGAGTTCGGACCTATAGAATACTGTAAATTAAGAGCTGTATGCTTAGTACCATTTCCTGAGGCGTTCCAAATGTAGATAAAAGAAGAGCCAAGATAGTTAATTAGGTTCAAATTAGAGTTAAAGTACCCACAATTAAATGTGATGTTTGTCAAATAACCAGATGTAGACGAATTTTCAAGTAGAATGTTGCAATTACTATACTCATCTGTATAATTTTCTGCTGATAAAGAAAAATTACTGTGCAACGGTGTATAAAGAGGGATATCTCCAATGTATCCATCACGTACATAATACGCTTCTGAAATTTGATCAGCCGTTGGGTGAGTGTCTATACTACCGTTAGCATAAATGACCCCAGTAGATTCATTATATACTACATAGTCTTTCAAACATCTCTGGTAGTAACATATGTCATATAGCAATGTATTATTTGATGGAAAATTTGTGAGGTTAATACCCACATATTTCGTATTAAACGAGTAAGTGATGTTATTGTTAAGGTCGTTAATTACGCTTTCGTTTAAGTACTTTGAGAAAAACTTGACTAGTTTCGTCCCGTTCGTCGAATTCTGTACGGTTTCGTATACGAATGGCGAAGTAAACCCGTTCAAACTTTTATTTAAGATTTGGAGATTTGTCGAATTCAGAGGGGTAACGTTAGTGTATGCACTCGCTGGTTTATAATATGCATCCGTTGTGTTGCATATTTGTGTCATATTTTCGTGCATTTTTATTACTGTCTCATTCGGTCTAGGCAAACATGAAAAAGTAGAATACATAGTGCGGAATAGAGTCCCATTTTGAAAAAAGTACTGTACGGAAACATAGTTATCATTTGTGGGTACTTCTAGCATGTTTGTAGTATTGAATATTATGTTTGTAGTATTGAACATTTGAATGTCACTCGAATTAATTTGTTTTATCCCATTTAGACTGCCAAATTCAGAATAGTTATAGATATAGGTATTGAACGGTTGTTCGCACATATGTACTATGTAAGTATAATTCCCCAACCCACCGTTTGGCGTCGGCCACCTTTTACATTTGTTCTGGGGAATCACCTTATTCGATATTGGCCCGCTAGGATCATAAATTGTATAACGTATATATTTTCCACTTAAGTATTCAACAATCGTTTTATATATAGTGCCGTTTGGATACGCAAATTGGTAGATACTCCCATTTTTAAAGGGAACCTGATGTATTTGATAAAGCATAGCTGAACCGTTATAATAACTATATAAAGGGTCGCCTAAAAGTAAAAGAGAAAGTTGATTGGGCGACAAAGTGTTTCTTGGTATTTGTTGTGAATTGCCATTTACACGAAATAAACCAAAGAATCCATTGCTATAAATAGACCCTATTGTGATGCCTACCAAAGCTATTGCCACAATTGCTACCGCTATTATCACCAATTCTCTGGCCATCTTGAAACTTTCCCCACAATTCTTGAAACTTTCCCCACAATTCTAGAAATAAACCATTTTCTAGTCATAATAAATCATATTATATGGAGTTTTATAATTTAAATACTCTAACATATGTTATATAGTAAGGACATAACATAATTAAGTATGAAAAGCGATGATATACAAAAGGAAATATTGAAATACTTGGTAAATTTAGAATGGCCCTCTACAACAGGCGATGTGGCTAGGGAAGTTAAGATTAGCTGGAATACCGCAGAACTGAACCTAATAAAGCTGCAGATGCAGGGCAAGGTGAAGTTCAAGCGTGTAGGCAGACAGAATCAATGGTGGATAAACAAAAGTTATAAGAAGAATATAAAATAAACTAAGTGCTCTTTATGCTTTGTATGAATCGTATTTTCTCTTTTTTAGGTTCTAATTCCAATGCATCCTTATGTTAGCCAGTCCAAGCACTTTGTTTATATTTTGTGCTCAGTTCATCAGAATACCTTACACTTTTCAGAATAACATTGCAGTTTTCGCATAATATCCCATAAAAAGAAGGTAGGTAGCGTCTTTCGAAAACTATAACCAAAGGGATAGGAGCTAGCTCTTTTCTGAAAACATAAACTACGCTTAGGCTAGTCTCCTTGCCACATACCCTACAATACCCTTCTTGTCTGCTTAAAATCAGAATCTTCCTAACACTTGGCTTTGAAAGAAAAAACAAGACGTCTCTTTTTTCAGACATGCTTAAATAAATTAGTATTTGTATTTATTTCTTTTTACATCTCAATTTAAAAATAAAGAGGGAGGTTTCTTCTGTTAACACCAGTTAATGGGTTTATTCAATAATCTTTTGACTTATGCTTTTTATTTTTGATATGATTTATCCTATCTTGGTTTGTCTTTTTTGCATGACAATTTGCGCAAAGGGCCTGTATATTTGATATGTCTGTTCTACCACCTCTCGAATACTCTTTTATATGGTCATAATGTGTAGCACTGGGAATTAGAGGCTTACCACAAATCTTACACTTTCCTTTTTGAGCCTCCCAAACAGCATTTTTTTCTGATCTACTTATCTGTCTTCTAGAATCTATTTTTTCATTTTTACTTCTTTCTGGCCCAAATAGGCCGGCGTTAACCCCAAAAAGGTTATTTTTCTTTTTCTTTATTTTTTTCCCAGTCCAAAGGTCGTAGTCTGGATCCAATATTCCTGGCATCCTATTTTACACCGATAATCATATTTAAACTTTAAAGTTTTCTATTAATATACGTCTTATCAGCTAGTATGACTCTGATTTACTTTATTCATTTTTATCTTTCCCTATATTTTCTAGTTATAATCAAAATAATTAATGCAAGAATTATAATGGACACGAAAAATATAACAAAAACAAACCCCACCCAAAAGTAAACATAATATAGTATAAAATTTAATATAAACATTGAAAACGCTATTAATAGAGAGTATCTATATCTTTTATAAGTTTCCATATAAGCTTTATATTAAAGAGGCTAACTCTTTATCTATTCTCTGAAGCTTATCTAATATTCTGGGTGCAACTTTTACTATTCCTAACTCAGTCGTATAATCTTTTGGTTTTAGTGCCGAGTTATCTGCAAATTGAGACGATTTGTAATGCGGGTAAACTATTGAACTAATTATATACAAATCTAAAATATAAAATACTTTATCGAATAAATTAAATATCTTATTTATATCTATTAAATTGAGTATATCCCCAATCAAATCTTGTATATTTCCAATCAAGTTAGAATCTTTATTGTTTAATTCAGACCTAAATAATGTTTTCATTTCATCAGTTAAGTTCAAAAGACTATTTAATTGCTCTTCTGTAAGCTCCTGAGCTACCTTATTATCCCAAAGGTTTTTTATAGCCTTATTTACTTGATCGCTTTCTGGAAGATTTAAGCTATACATGTCTTTGAAAATATTCTTAATTTTTATGAAAGGTTCCCTATCGAGCACAGTAGTAAATGCCATAGTGGAAAAATGACCCAAATTTTTATCATCGTTAGAAGTTAAGCCTAAGAACCTTATCCCAAAAGCTTTAGCGATTCCTTCAGTAGCAGTAGTCATATTTCTTATAGAAACGTCATAATCCTTTTGGTTATATGCCTGTTTAGCATATCTTAATTCTTTTTCAGCTTTATCCAAAAATTCTTTTGCTAATATCCTTTCTTTTGGATCTAAAGCTCGCTCTCTCTCAACTAAAACAAATTCAATGTCAAGAATTTTTTCTATTTCACCATTCCTAAATTTTTGTCTTTGTTCCGATGGCAATTTATCAATTATATTATGGAATATTGGGAGCAGTGTATTTTTAAGATTCTGTTCAGGTGAGGTAGGTTCTTCATTTTTGCTTTCTTTATTATCATTTTTAACCATAATAGCATTCTATGATGTTAATATTTTTAAACTTTTAAGGCAGTCCCGATATCCCGAGTTTTTCCCTTCTCCCAGACTCCCCAATTAGTGAGTTTTACCCCCGATTAATCGCAGATTACTCCCACTCTACTCCCAAATGACTCCTGGATTACCCCTGTATTATTAGGCCATAGCTTAAACATGGGTTAGGCTTTACTTTGGGGTTTTGGGATAAGAGTCCTTTTAATAATGAGATATCATATACCCCGGCATGGTCTATTTGGTAATGCCCTTCTCAAACGTCTATATAAGTTCGGAGGTTAAATGGAAAACTATGGAAAATGAATTGTATAAGTATGGAAATCTTACAAAGAACGGCTTACTAAAACTTAAGGAAGCAGATCCGGTCATGTATGAGGACATGCTTAATTTTCTCAGAACTCTTCAAATGAATAACTACTCAGAGGGTCGAATGTACAAATATGTTTGCTATTTTAGGAATATCGGGAAAATTCTGAACAAGAATATCACTCATATTACTAAAGATAATATCGAAACATTCTAGATAAAGATAAACAAGAGTAATTATTCCGAAAACACTAAGTCAGATCTTAAAAACTGCTCATATTCTTTTTTGATATTTTCCCTATATAGTGAAATAACTTCATCATCTATTGGTAAACGTCCTGCTTCATTAAGTTGCTTGCTGCCAAAGAGAACATTAAAGAGTTTTCGATTCGCTTCCTAACTTACATCTTCTCTGTAATTGGATAGTTCCACTAATATCATATTATTTACAATTTTATAGTAAAGAAAAGTTTATATATTATTTCTTTTCTATTAGAATGATAGTTTAAGCATAAAATATGGAAAAACTTGATGAAATTCTTAGAAAAAGAACGACTGATTCTACATTTAATCAGCTTAATCTTCTTGACTATGAAGCCAAAAAGGAAGTTGTTGGGATGTTAATTAAGTATGAAATACCTACCTCTAAGGGTATATCTAGTTACCTTGGAGTGATATTTAATAAAATCCAAGACAAAGAGACAGTTATTGAATGTGCTAGAACAATAGGAAGATATTCTGGTAATGCTGCAGCGGGTATAGCATATCTGCTTGGAGAGACAACTTATAAAACCAGAGACAAAGAGCCTGTCTTAGATGTAAGTAGAATAT
>JBBIPE010000008.1:0-36236 GCA_037443005.1 archaeon | reverse complement strand
AGAACTGTAGACCGGCTATTGTCTGTATACACTAAAAATTTAACAAAGTGACGGAAATCACATGGTCTTTAGAATTAGAATAAAACAATCTAATTATACAAGAATTCAGTAAAGCAATACTAGAAGAAAACAAAGATTTTCTAAGGATTATTCACAGTCACGTTGTAAACTAAAGTATAGTTAATGAGAGTGACTGAAAAAACACTACAAAAGAATGTACAGCCGCACAATACGGAAATATCACCTTTCAGCAGAGAATAGATCTAAATGTATACGGATTACTGATAGATAGAGATATAAATACAGCAATAAATATACTTAATAGAGTACCTCGGACAGAGGGGAAGTCACCCTCAAGGAGATTCAGTAAGACCTTAAAAGGAGGCAGGAATCAAAGAACTGAGAACATACTCTGCAGCACGGGTTGCAGGGAGAAATAACATCGTTAGCGGTTAGGAGGATGTAATTAATAAAAAAAGTTATGGTAAAGAAATACAATTATAAAATTTTTGTATTGTTTCTGTTTTTACTGTCATTTTTAATGTTTATAGGCAATGCACATGCATTTCAGGTCAGCCCAAATTCGATAAATGTACAGACAAACGCGGTTTCATACATAAACTTCACATTTTATAATAATCAGAACATTACTCAAAATATATCTCTTAACACTGGTAGGGCTTCAATAATCTATTATGGTTATTTTAACAGCATAGGTGCTTCTCCTCAGAGCTTTACTCTTCTTCCAAATCAGAGTAAAACAGTTCTTTTTTCATTTGAGTCAAAGGATGTGTTCTTTTCATCTCCATTGGACTTACAGATTCCTTACACTGCAAATAATATCTCATCCTACTTCACGGTTTATACTGAAATAATACCAATAACAAAGACATCAATATATCTATATTCGATAAATTCATCAAAATCATTTTATCCTTTTGATAACATAAATTTCCAGGTTAATGTTCTAAATTCTCTAGGGCAGACGGGGATTATACTGCCGTTTGTTTATAACTTTTCGGCAAACGGAAAGGTTATCTACTCCGGTTCAAAGAATGAAGTGATAAGTGATCTTGGATTAAACACATTTGACTTTACAATACCACTAAGCATTTTAAATTATTCGCTTTCTCCCGGAAAATACAATATATCAGTTTATACTGATTATAACAGAAACGTTTCATCGCTGTTTTTTCCTGTAAGTATACTTAGATACTACAAGCCAGTTATAACAAAAACCTCCAGCTTTGGTATGTTCGGAGGCAGTTCATCTATAACAATTAAGAATGAAGGTAATATACCAATAAATAGAAGCAATCTTTCAATGCCAATAAGCTCATTTAATTCGCTTTTTTTGATATATAAAAACTCCTCTATTGGGTCTGCAGAAGTAGTAAATGGATCCGTATTACCTTCGGTAAATCAATTACTTCCAGGCCAGACTATAACTATAAAGTACAGCGTTTCTTACTACCCTATATATCTTATAATACTGATAATTGCGCTTGCAATAATAATATCCCTGTATTTCAACAGAAAAGTAACATTTAAGAAGGAGGTCATAGAGCATAAAGCCGTTGACGGATTTATAGATATAAAAATAGCCTTAAGGCTAAAGAATATCTCAAGGAAGAAAATATACGGTATGGAAATAGAAGACAGCATACCACCAAATTCTCTTAAGGTATCAAAAGCTGGCCAAAAAGAAGGCAAAGTAACTAAACATGGTGATTCAATGAAAATTTCATGGAAAGAGGAGGAGCTTAATCCTGGAGATGAAATAATAGTAATGTATGAAGTGAAAAGTAAGATAGGAATAATCGGAAACTTTGAACTTGATAGTGCAAAGGTCAAGTTTGATTTCAATGGCAAAAATTACTTAAAGAAATCGAATTCTCTTGTATTGCACATAAAAACTTAATAACTTAAAAATTTTGTATAAACAAACCTTTAAATATTTATAGGCAATTTCTAAAATGTAAGCCCCGATAGTCTAGTGGTCTAGGATAGTGCCCTGTCACGGCATTGACGCGGGTCCGAATCCCGCTCGGGGCGCTCTTTTTATTTTAGAAGAACGTAATTGCTTAGAGTTTCATTTGAAGGAGAAATTTTAATTTTTAACAGCAGATTATCTAATAAATGTCAAATCTTTTTTTAATTTCCTCACTGACTTTAGGAAGGTATACTTTGTAAGATATATTATAATTATCTAGGATATTGGTTACGTTATAAACGTGCTTTGCTCCCATTATAACCATAACAGGGCGGTCTGTTTTATTTTCCTTTACCGTTTCTGCTATCTTGTTCGCCATATAATTTTCTCTTTTTGGATTTATTTTAACTAACCAATTGTTAAATTTGGAAAAATAGTCATTCAGTCTAGCTAATGCCTCTGGTCTCTGAATCTCCTTATTACGGAGTTTATCAGTTATATCAGATAGCTCTTTTGAAAATGGCAACCTTGATCTTGAAATGTAGTCTACGTTAGAAATCTTTGCACCTTGCCTTTTTGCAGTTATATATAGGTCAATATAGTATACATTCGCTACATTCGCTTTACCCATCCTTTCGTATGTATCTTCTATGGAGTTAATTCCTTCCCAAAGCAGGTATGAAGGTTTATACTTCTCAAGTATCCTTTCCTCAAAATCTTTATGAGACAAATCAATGTGCATCTCCCCAACTATTATAACCTTCTTTTTAAGGATATCTGTCAAATTCATATATTTTTATGAAGACAACCTATATAAATACTTTACTCTTATTATGGAGTAACAAATTTTAATTTTAGCACTTAATTTGGAGTGAAATCAAAAAAGAACCAATTATTAGATTTTTTCAGTTATTTACTTAAAATCTTAATCAAAGGACCTAAAAAAATACTAATTTGCTTTTCTTAATTCTTCCATCATCTCTTCAAACTGTTTTTTTGTTATCTCTCCTCTTGCATATCTTCTTCTGAGGATTTCCTCTGCCCGGTAGGATCTCCATGAATTCCAGCCGCTATATCTATTAGAATACGTGTAAATCCTTATTCTGAAAAGCCATTTAAACAGTAAAATTATGAAAATTATTCCGATTATTAATCCAAAGATGTGCCAGAAAGGATTCATAAAATATGGATAATTGCCAAAAGGTATTGAGATTATTGCAAATATGCTTGCAAATATGGCCGCTATTATGAAAATAAAAATAAGGAAACTGAAAAATATGTTCAAAGGTAAGCCGAAGATATCAAATAAATCCTGTTCTTTTTTCCTTTCTTTCATATTACCTTTTTAATAGCTATTCTTTATTTATATTTAACTTTTTTAAAAGAAAGCTAGGTTAAAGTATAAGACACTATTTTGGGTGAGAGCTAGCTGATTTAGTAGATAAAAAGGCTTTAAACAAATACCTTAGAGCTGTAAATAAGAACCACAGTAAGGCTTATCAGATACTAACATCGTTCGATATAAATCGTGAAAAAGTAGGTAGAGACAGAGTAAATGCAGTGCGTGAAACGTTAGGTTATTATAAGCAATAGTATCGGAACGATATAATATTGGATAGTGAGCTAGTAGAACTAGATATAAACAAGCTGTGTAACTCAAATATTGTCTTAGAAAGATAACTATAAACCTATACTATGTATAGACCTAATCCAAGCATAAAAGAGGGTATTTTCGACGTTATCCGATAAGTTTATATGTCTCCTAAATAATAATGAATAATGAAGAATTCAAAGATAGAAGCTAGAGATATAAGCCGATTCAATGAAATAGCTGTTTCTTTTAAGTATCAGTTTAAATCCTATATTAGAACAAAGCGTTTTATCGCCTTGGCTATACTTGTTGCCTTGATTTCCATTGCAGTTTTTCTATTGGAAGTGCATGTTGGTAAAGCGGCTATAAACGCCGAGTATTCCAATGCGTCGAATTTTCTAGATAGTTTCATGCAAGAGCTTACATTTATTGTTGTGATAGTTGCAGCATTCTTTGGTGGTAATGCAATAGCCACTGATTTTGCCTCAAACTACAGTTATTATATATTAGTTCAGCCTGTGAGAAGAAGCTCGCTGCTATTTGGCAGGTACATCGCCGCATTTATAGCATCTTTTTTAATAGTTCTTATATATTACTTATTTGGCGCTATCTCATCGCTTTATTTCTTTTCATCAATACCTGCTGCATTTGCCTCATCTATAGGTTTGGTGATACTGCTTATACTTTCTATACTGTCATTTGCGTTCTTTTTGAGTTCTCTTTTCAACAATCCTCAGACAAGTACAGTTGCGGTTGTAATCCTTTTAATAGTCGTTCTCCCTATCGCTTCAAGCGTTTTACAAAGTCTTGTTGCAGTGCAGCCATGGTTCCTTATAAATTATGGAGGACAGGTTGTCTATAATGTATTTTCCACTCATTTTGTGCATTTTTCTCAGGTAACCCTTCCTACTAAAAGCGGCAAATTTACAATAACTCAATATCAGCCATATACATTAGAGGGCATAGAGATAATGCTTGGTT
Organism: archaeon; assembly: GCA_037443005.1. Lineage (GTDB taxonomy): Archaea > Nanobdellota > Nanobdellia > Parvarchaeales > Parvarchaeaceae > Parvarchaeum. Next base: position 31,731 of record JBBIPE010000008.1, on the reverse strand, counting down.
ATATGATAGTTTTCCTTATAGCAAGCATATTTATGTATAATCTCAAGGAGGTAAAGGGATAATGGAAATAGAAGTAAAAGACCTTACAAAAAGATATGGGGATAAAATGGCCTTGAATGGTATCTCTTTCCAACATAAGGGCAAAGGGATAATAGGGTATCTTGGACCAAATGGAGCAGGTAAAACAACTACATTCAAGATTTTAGCAGGTTTGCTTAAGCCTACTTCCGGTTCGGTTCATATAAATGGTTTAGATGTTACAGAGAATCTTAAAAAAATACTTCTTGATATAGGTGCGGTTATAGAGTCGCCAGAGCCGGATAGATCTCAAACTGTAAGGGAAGCATTGCAGATGTCTGCTGATTTTAAGGGACTAACAAAGGAAGAAAGCCGAAAACAGATTGAAAAATATCATAAATTATTAGAGTTGCCGCCATTGGATGCGAGGACAGGAAAACTTTCAAAAGGTCAGCGGCAGAGGGTATCACTGGCAGCTGTGTTACTTTCCGAACCTAGCATACTTATACTTGATGAACCGACAAGTGGATTAGACCCTGCAGAGAGGGCAAAATTTAAGAAATTGCTTCTTTCATTTAAGAAAGACAGGCTTATCCTTATAAGCTCACATGTAATACAGGAGATAAAGGAAGTCTGCGATGAAATAATATTCATAAATAACGGTAAAATAATAAAGGAAGACTCTGTTAAAAATTTGCAGAAAAAATATAAAGATTTAGAAAAAGCTTATCTTAAAATTGTCGGAGATTAAAAAGTAGGCATCGATTATAGTTTAATTTATATTATCTCTCTACCAATAAATTATATAGAGTTTCCCGCTTATATTTTTAAGATTTGAACACCCTGATAAATAGAACTTGAGTAGCTTTTTGAAATTTTATTCCTTATTCTCAAATATTAAAGTTTTTCGCTTTCTGTCTTTTCATTAGTTTCTCGATGAGAAGTATTACATATTTAAAAATGATAAAGTGATGAAAATCTATATCAAATATAAATGCTGATTAAAATAGTTGTAGTAACAGATTAGAAGCTAAATGTACTCTTTAATAGATAATTTATAATCTTATACCCCCAAAAGAAATTCAAAGAATGAAATGTCTATAGCCAATTATAAAATAAAAAGAAATAAGTTAAAAATATTAAACCACTACTTAATCTTAAGAATAAAACTGGAAGCTAAAAGCTTAAATACTAATTATTACCTACAATATAGTAATAACTTAGGTAAATTAATATGACAAAACAAACGTTGGATGAAAAATTAAAGGGCGTTGGAGAGAAATTAGATAATAGTTTAAAAAATGCAGGTCACACCCTTAAGACTCTTTCCTCAATGTATCTATTTTATGGCGAAAAACTAGGAGATTATCCGTCTTTTTCATCTGGCGGTGAACTTTTCGATCCAGCTTTAGCTGGATTTGTTTTTGGAGGTATTGAAGGATCTTTTTATTTAGGACTAAATCATATTGTGGGAGGTCCATTATATATAGGTATTACCGCTCTTGCATTCACTTCCACTTTCAGAGCCGCACAAGCAATTTATAGAGAAAGGAAGAACGAAACACTTTACAAACAATAGAGATAAACTGCCCAAAGTCATAGATTATTAGCCATAAATTAAGAATATGAAACCAAAAAAATTGGAACAGATAATTAGTCAGATCGGGGACAAAAAGGCAGTTATTAACTTGAATCTTGATCGGATAATAAAGACTATCTCTATTAGTTATACATATAATTATCTTCAGGATGTAATAAACCCAATTCTTGATGGGGCAGCTAATCATACAAAACCTGTAATTAAGCGCGATATGAATGCTAAATATTCTATAGGTATTACTTTTGATATAGAGGATTGGCTTATTCAAATGGCTACTAGGACTAGAAACAGAAAAAAAGTAATAAAATGCGTTAATACTATTGGTAGTCATCTAGATAATAGCTCTTATGATATGCCATCTTGGTTTGGGGAGATATATGATAAAACCCGCGATATAGAAACGGTAATTAAATGTGCTAATATTATTAGTAACTATACTGATAAACTGGGCACAAGTAATGATCTGCTTAATTACGAACTTGATTCTAATATAACATATTGGCTTGCATGGATAGCTATTATAACTAAAGATAAAGAGACTGTAATTGAATGTGCCAAGACTATCAGTAAATATCCTGGATATATGGCTTATGATATAGTAAGCGAACTTGGAAAGGTAGCTATTGAAAGCAAAAATAAAGATAAAACGATTAGGGCATTAAAGATGATAAAAAAGATAGGAAGGCCTCTTATGGATATATTAGATCAGCAGGAAATAATGAAAGTTATAAACAATAATCTGGATGGATTCGTCACAGACTTGAATGGATTATACGCAGTAGCGTTGTATCTAAAAGATGGCAAAAGACTGGAAATTCCAAAACCCAATAAAGAAAATATTGGAAGCTATATTGATGAGGCAAATAAAAATATTCCAAAAATATACAGTATAAATAAGAAACTTAACTTAAGCCAGATACTTATGCTTTATATGCTTGAAGATAAAGAAATAAGTGATGTGGTAGATTTAGTGAATAACTCAAATGAAGAGCGCAAGAGAGAATACAAGCTGGATGATTTAATGAAAATCGACTACAGCAAATTTACTGAAGATGAGATGAAGGAGTATGCTGTTATATCTGTCTTAGGTTCTAGAAACCAGTTAACTTACAAAACTGCCTTATCAGTTGTGTCATCTGTAGTTGGGGAAAAGAAAGTAAATAAAGCTTATAATTCGCTGCATAGTGAACATAAAGAGATTATCTCTGATCTTATCAAAACAATTAAAGATAAAGGTTATGATGCTGCTATTTCCTTTCTGGAAGGCATTAATAATGAGCATATAAGAGATGTAATTGATGCAGCTAATACAAAGAGCTTTATTGCTTCTGACACAAATAAAATGCTTGCCGTTGAAAGCAAAAATCCTCTTGATTACAATGGTAATATGCAGATGGCCTGTGTCTATCTACCTGAAGCTGCGAAAAACGGCATAACAGAGTACTGTAAAGATAAAAATGTGATACTCGTAAGATATGACATCGGAGGAAAATCCCTCGGAAGTGCAATATGCTATAAGGAAGGAAACAGGTTTCTTGTTGATTCTGTTGAAGGGAACCGCAAATTCAGGAAGAATAAAATATTCGATAAAGTATATGAAGACCTGATTTGGAGAGCTAGGAAACATGGATGCAACGAACTTGTAATAGGTAATAACGCGCTAAATGAGACTCCAAAGAAATTCATAAGCTACGTTGTCTCTAAAATGGGTCTTAAACTTGCAAATACTGATTTTAGATTAAGCACAGAAGCGTATATTGAAACCAAAGAGAATAAAAGGAACTACATCGTAGAACTAAGATAATCTTTTTTAAAAACAAACATACTTAGGTATGCCAATATTCGATGAATCAATAGTAGATTTGATACTACAATGGTTATTTGATATTGACTTATATTTTTAAGCTTCAAACACTATATTATTTTAATGGTTGAAAAGGTAAAAGGCGTCAGAGATTTTACAGGGATAAGGGCATTTCTAAGGCAGCAAGCCATTGAAACCATAAGAAAAACCTATGAATTATTCGGATTTGAACCAATAGAGACACCTTCTTTTGAGTATCTTTCCTTATTTACAAATAAGGCTGGCCCAGAAATAGAATCACAGCTTTATTCCTTTGAGGATAAAAAAGGGGAAAAGTTAGCCTTGAGACCGGAGCATACTATCTCAAAATTAAGAGTAGTTTCATCTGATAAATCAATCGTTTTTCCGCTTAAGGCTTACAGTATAGGAAATGTATGGAGATATGAAGACCCTAGAAAAGGAAGGTGGAGAGAATTTATACAGGCAGATATAGACGTTTTCGGTTCTTCGAGTATATCATATGATTCTGAGGTGATAGCATGTATAGATTATACTTTGAAGAAACTTGGAGTAGAAGGCTATAAAATAAACTTAAACAATAGGAAGATATTAACCTCGCTTATGGAGAGTCTAGATATAAATGTTGAGGACATAGTGCAGGTTTTAAGGGAAATAGATAAACTTCATAAAGTTGGAATCGAAGAGGTAACAAAAAGAGTAACTGTAATAATAGGAAAAGAAAAAGCCGAAAAAATAAAGGATTATCTGGATAATAAAGAAAATAAAACTCTTGATGGTTTGGATGAATTAAATGCTGTAATCTCGGATTTGAAATTCAGTTACTCTATAGAAAACGTTGTATTTGATAGATCTCTTGTAAGGGGACAGGATTATTATGACGGTACAATATTTGAGTTTGAATTTACAGAAGGAGATTTAAAAGGAGTTGTGCTTGCAGGTGGCGGAAGATATGATAAATTAAGCAAAAATTTTGATTCAGATTTTCAGATAGTCGGCGGGTCTATAGGTTTTGATGTAATAATCGAAAGTATACTGTCAAAGTATACTGAAAAGTTTCAGAAAAGTTTCTGCGTCATAAACATAGACAACATAGAAAAATCAAAGGAAATAGCAATGCGATTAAGAAATGCTGGATTCATTACTGATATATTACTGGATAAAGTTTCTCTTTCCAAAGGGTTGGATTACTGCAATTCGAAAAAGATAAAATTTGCGGTAATAGTCGGTCAGAGGGACATTAAGAATGGAAACTTGACTGTAAGAGATCTCGAGGCAAAAAAAGACAAGGTATTAAATATAAATGAATTAGAGAAAGAAATAGATGAAATTGCATTTCATTAGTAATTTAGATAAATTTAAATACGATAAATTCCATTCAAATAAAATGATAAACAACGGTAGAGTTGGAAAATTATTGCTCTTCGTAGGTTTCTTTTACTGTTATTCTTCAAATTCAATTAAGACAAACTAGTTTGCCCAAATGAATATCCTAAGAAGGATTTTGTTTGGGCGGCGTTTTAAAAAGGTTTTATTTCTTTGATTTCTATGCGGTTTTATATTTAAAAAGGTGGTTTGGATTATGAAAAAAGGTGAAAAAATGAAAAAGGTTGCGATATTTAATGAAATATCTATAAATTTTACCAATTTTTTAAGTGAAAAGTTGGAAATTTTTGAAGAAAAGATATATAAAGGATTTATATTCTTATATATACAAGGGGGTTTAATATGAAAGGAAAAATAATGTCAAAGCAAAGAATGAGTTTAGATGAATTTCTTAATTTCAGTAAAGATAAACCGGAAATTTTTTACAACGCGAATCAACGGCTTGTCGCTGCAATAGAGTCATACGGCAAAAAAGATGGTAGATGGCAGTTTTTAGTCAAGCAGGAAGATGATAAAAGAAATATAAAGGCAAGATATGACTCAAGTGATTTTGCTGATGGATTAGTTTCATTTCTAAAAAGAGCTGCAAGAAATAGCGATATGAAGAATAAATTAACGGTTATAGTTTCTCCACCTGGTGCAGGAAAAAGTGAATTTCTTAATACACTTTCAGAGACTCTTAGGGTATACTCTGAAACTGATAGAGGAATACAGTATATGCTAAAGCTTGATCTCGATAGTATCGCCGATAATCCAGCTCTCGATAATCTTTCACCTGAACAAAAAGACAAGTTTTTAAATGATATAATATCTCAGCTCGGTTCACATGGTACTAGAAAATTAACACTTGCAGAGAATATACAAGATGAGATATATTTACTGCAGAGTAGGCCAGGCCTAGAAAAGAAAACCCGTATTGAGGAATTAATTGACAGTATGGATGACGGTGTCAAAGAGTACTGGCAAATTCCGGCTATATATAAAAGAGGCGCAGTGAGCTCAACTATGACTAAAATAAAGGGAACTTTAATAGATTCTTTAAGTCAGTTTATACAAAAAGACGGTAAACCTGACAATGAAAGAATACAGAGCATAATCGAAAAGTTGATTTATGTTGAAAGAGCAGGGGATAATGATGTAATAAACATATCGGAACCCGTGGTTGCTGCTGACGACCAGCATTTGGATTATAAAGGGATATTCGGTGGTAGAATGTTCTATAAAGCCCTTAATGAACTTGGTGGGGATAACTCAAATGTTCTTGCGTACGATTTTGGTATACTCGGGAACCAAAATGCACCGTCTCCGCGTGGAAATATAATCTATATTAGTGAGGTATTGAAGGGTTCCTCTTCCTTTGCAAATTCATTGCTTGATTTTGTTCAGGATACTAGAACTAAAATCCCACCGTCATTTAAAGAATCCTTTGATTCTATAATGATAGGAACTACTAATATGGACGACTATAAAAAGATATCTGACAACATAAAACCGTATCTTTTACGTAGGTCTAATATAATAGTTTTCAGATCAATGACAAAAATTTCGGATGCAGAAGCAGCACTTGAAGATATTTATGGACATGCCGCTAAGGAGCTTGGGATTCATTATCCGCCACATTTTTTAAGAATGCTAGCTAGAATATGGGTAGAGGCTAGTTTATCAAAATATGAGAATATTTCTCTAAAGGAGAAGGCAGATATGTATAATGGAATTTTCCTGCCAGGGGTGAAGGTGTCTCTTACGGATATAATACGGGAAGCTGAACAGAAACCAATACTTGATTTAGAAGAAGGTGTAAAATTAGGTATACCATATGATGATTGGATTAAATCTCCTTCTGCATTTCTTGAATATGCTAATTTCACCAATAAAATGCAAATTAAAGTAGAATATCTTCCGAAGGATAAACTGGATCAGAAGGTATGCTTAGGTACGATACTAGACAGCCTTAATGGAACTACATACATAGAGGATTTTCTTAATACGCTTGAAGATCTTTCACCTGAAACAAAAGCAAGGGTACAGCCTCGTGAAAAGGGAGAAGGCGCCACAATTGTACAGGATGCTTACAGCGAGATAATAAAAATGATGAAAAATGACGTATCGATGGTTGAGTACGGCTCTGAGAAAGTAAATGATCTGGTGAATAAGTACATAATAAATGTGTATTACATAAACAAAGCAGGCGGCACGAATGAAAATAAATTAAAAGTGCCTATGTTTGGTACTATTCAGACAATAGACTATGATTTTGTAAACGACCTTGAGAAGAGAGCTAATCTGAGAAGCGATGTTATACGTGAAAGCGTATATAGCATAATAAATGACAGTGCAATTGCTAACAACAAGAAAAGCGTTGATGAACTTGTAAAAATGCTTACACCTACTATAATAGAAAGATTTCCTGAGCTTACAAATGCAGTTGTGGACAAACTCAGTACTTCTATAGCTGGTACCGCAACAGGACTTGATCAGGAAAGGATAACAAAAAAACTTGAAGATATGGGCTACTGCGATCAATGCGCAAGGGTAGCTTATAACTTTTTTACAAAAAAGTGAAGCTTTTAATATGACCGATACTGGGCTGGAAAGGCTGATAGAGAGGGGAGGGGACTCCCCTGGAATTAATAGTGAGGAAAGCACATCTGAAAAGATAAGAAAGGCAATATTGTCTCAGAAAGTCCCTTTCGAGGGTATATACGGAGTAAGTGATGTAAAAGAGAATTTAATGAGCGCACTCGAAAGAGCTTCTTTTATATCCAGACAGGGCTATATCCCTATAATACTCCTTATAGGTCCGACTGGAAGCGGAAAAACTGAGCTTATAAACAGCATAATACGAACCTATAAGCAGTATACAATAGAAAATCCTATATATACATTGGATATAAACGATAAAAAATGTCCATACAACGAAAATCCCTACAATCTTTATAGATCAGTCTTACCACAGGAAATTAAATTATCTCACATGGAAGATATACTAAGTAAGTACTTAATGACAAAAAAACGGCCGGAGATCTGCAGCCAGTGTGAGAATAACCTTGAATCTATAACAGATAAGAGCAAGCTTATCTTAATTAAAAGAATATACCCGCAATCCTCTATAGCAGAACTTGGAGAAGGCATACTCTCGCCTGCATTCATAAATGTGATAAAAAATTCAAATAGATCAATTTTGACTATAAGTGCTGATAAAAGCAGGTTTGAAGAGATAAACCCAAAGATATTTCAGTTAATGAACAATGTATATGATAATAATTTTTCTGATGTTGAAGGAAATCGGATACCATTGGATAGTATGATAATAATCCATAGCAATGAGGGGTTTATGGATTTTAGTGATGATGATGAGAATAATTCCACACCCCTACTTGAAAGGATAATTCGTGTAGATGTAAGGAGAAACCTATCCTATTCTGAGGAAATGAAGATAATTGATGAATATGATCTCCCAATAAAACAGGCCGTTCCAAATTTTAACGAATATATATCCAAGATAAACATACTATCAAGGCTATCTGAAGATGTCGTAAATGATTTGGATGAGAATAGTTTGGATAACATACTTGAATTGCTTGATAGCTATGACTCATACAGGCTTGATGATTTTGCTAGGAAAATGACAAAATCAACGACTAAATTTATTTATAGCTTATTCAATGAATCTGATAAAGAGAAACCTGAAAAAAAATATTTAGAGCATGTGGCGAAAACGCTTATAACTGATGAATCTGGGTATAAAAGCGGCTGGAGCAATGGCATCTCATCCAGGGCAATAAGTGGTATAATAGACTTTAATTATAATTCTAAGAATATAAAGGAAAATCTGCTGTTTTCAGATATAGTTGCATATCTCGATAAAAACAAAGGTAAATTTACTCAAGATTTATACGGAGAAGTAAATGAGTATATTGGTATAAAAGTGTTAAATGATGTAAAATCGGATATAGACTATGCGGTTTTATCGTTCTATTTTGGTGAACATTTCAAGGATTATACCGATAGGATAACTTCATATTTTAATTATCTTATAAACTCAAACGTAGCGCATGAATTTAAGGATGCCGAAGGATATCTCACCGAAGCAGCTAGATATTTTGATTTAGATATACTAAAGAATAATTCTGAAAAATTCAAGGAGGAGAAGATTCCTCTACAAACGGTTAACTATTTTGCTGATTTTAAGACCATATTTGATTTCTTGGTACACCAGAATAATAATTTCATAAAAAAAGAAAGCAAATTCAAATCATTTATGGGTCAATCTGGGAAAGATATTGACACTACTTCCGAGCTTTACCCATATATTAAGAATTTTTTAAAGAGTAATCTTGGTTACTTTGATAGGGCCACTGATGAGGCATTTAAAATATATAAGGAGGATAATTTGTTTTATGACGAGTGAATTAGGCGATGCAGAGGATAAGTACAGGAAAAAAATAGACAGAGAGGATGATTTAATATTATCATCAACGGATATACGAGATATAAACGACGGTGAAACAGTTATAAAGACAATACCTGTAAAAAGAAATCCAATGATAAGATATAATGGCGCCGGCAATGGTGAAGGAGAAGGTGAAGGAGACGGCGATGGTGAAGGAGATAATGGCGATAAAAATCATGGAGGAAAGGGCAAAGGCAAGATTAAGATGGGCGTAGATAAAAGAAACTTAAAAGAGATGATGGAGGATTGGGGCTTGTCCTTTAGTAAGCCTGGAAAGAAAAATATAAAGCTCTATAAACTAATTACTGCCGAGAACGGCGTGGATGAGAATCAGGAGAAGACAATAGAAGCTATGCTTGATAGACATATGGCTACTGGCTACTTTAAGGAGCATGGTTTTAATATAGATGTAAGAGATGAGGATTTAAGGTACAATCTTATACAGGAAAAAGAGGTACCTAATCTTTCGGCTACATTTATAATAATGCGCGATATAAGCGGATCTATGGACTCCTATGGAGAATTTTCAGCCACAGTTGCTGGTCTTATAGAATTTTGGCTAAGGCAGAAATACAACGATACTGTCAAGATAAGATATATAGCCCATTCTTCTGATGCCACTGAGATGGATCCTAGAAAAAGTGAGGAGTTCTTTAAGCTTGTTTCAGGGGGCGGAACTCAATTTCAGCCAGCTTATCAGTTGGTTCTTGATATGATGGATGGGAAACCGCATAGTTCGCAGTCTCCATATCATGAAAAGATAGAATATGAATCGGAGGACGTATTTCTGCTACATATTACTGATGGCGAAGGAGAAAATCCACAGGAGGTATACCCTACTTTAAAGAAGTTATTCCCAAGGCTAACAAAGGCATTTTACCTTCAGATTGATGGCTCTTCGGATGAGTTTTATAAAACATTTACAACAGCCGGAAAAGAAAAAGCAAGTGCGGTGATATCAAAAAATGATGTGTCATACAATAATGTAAAAAAAGTGTTGGATAATCTTTTGAATTGATATGGTAGAAAAATCTTTGGAAAAATTGCTAGTTAATGGGGAAGAAATAAATGTTATAGCCACCAGAGGGTCTGTAATAGATGAGAAGTACACAAAAGAGGCAAGAAAAATAGCATCATTTATGATAAATAATCTTGGTCTTTCATTTGGCAATGTTGATTTTCAGCTGCTGGACAACACGGCGTTTGCTGAGAAAGTAGCTCTTTACGGTATGCCTCTTCCTTCTTGGGAAGCAGGTCAGGAAAAAATCGTAGAGGAAGACAACATGAAATATAGACAGGGTGTGCTTTATGAGATGGTCGGGCATAAATTCTATAATCCAGTTGAAAAGAAGGAATATACTGCGGTTTATATAAATCAGAATGATACCTATGCTGAGGCACTTAGTGTCATGGCACATGTTTATGGTCATCTTCATATAGAGCATAATAACAAACTTGCTAAAACAATAGATTCAAATTCCAATAAATATGAGTTTTATAGAAACAGGTACAGAGATATGGAAAGGCATCTCAGCATAGAAAAGGTTGAAAAACTTTATGATCATGCGCAGACATTAAGTGGATTAATCGATATTTTCCCCGATTTTCATAAAAGCAAGAAAAACGAATATTACAGCACTGAAAAAGTAAATCCTGATTCAGATATATACGATGTATACAAGTTCACTTTGGAAAACGTAAAATTCAATCCGTGGGAAAAAGAACTGCTTGAGATGATGTATGATATCAACCAGCTAATAAAAGGGGCAAGAATAAAAATAATGCATGAAGGTTTCGCGACTTTTGTACAGGATAAATATGCGGAAGAAGTGGCCAAGACCGATATAGATACGGCTTTTAAGATGAGAAATGGCATACTTTCAATAGCGGATGTTTTGTCCCCGCCACAGCTACCTTATTATTTTGGATTTAGACTTTTTAAGAATATAGAAAAGAGGTGGAATGAGGGCAAATACGGTCCACTATACAATCTTTTGTCTAAGGAAGAAAGGTTGAATTATGTTAAAAGAGAAAACAAAGGACTGTCTGAGATACTGGAAATAGTAAAATCATACACAGACTGGGAATTTATATTCTCATATGCAGATATGGACTTTTTTGACAGCCTTTCAAAGGAGATAGAGGATAAAAAGAATATGCTTATTGAAAGGAATTACGGAGATGTATACCCAAGTGAAACGATCGATAGAATAAAGGAGCTTTACAATCAGAAGATAGATCCTGATATATTCCGTTTTCAGCTGCTTATGGAGACGGAGAATTATGGCCCTATATTGTATATACCAAAGGGAAGCTTAAACGGGACAAGGCTTGTTTTAAGGCAGGATCTTAGCTTTCTTAAGAGGTATGCAGGCATAATGCCTGAAGAGAGCAGGTATGAATTTGAAAGCGAGGCAGCAGTCATGTTCAGCCTTAAAAACAATGAGACATTTGCTGCCCTGCATAGGATATCAAATCTATGGGGCATGCCGGTTTCTTTGGAGACTATGGACAGCGATGGGCAACCAATAACAATCACAAGCAATGGACAGAAAATAGACATATCCAACAAAGGCAACGGGCCTAAGTTTGATGATTGAATACTTTTATCCAATAAAAGTTATAAATAAAAAGAGACACTAAATCTCATACCAGTGTTGTATACTGCTATAGCGAAAATTTATGGACAATTCAATTTTTTTGGAAAATGCAATGAAGAAGATAAAGGAGGGCTGGTCGGTTGATGATCTTATAAGGAAGCTCATAGCGTTTTCGGATTCCGTTGAAAAAGCTGAAAATACTCTTTTTGAGCAGCTTTATGATATCTATTTTTTATATTATCCAGAGGCCGCCAGCATGTTTAAGGAAAGAGATAATTTCATCAAAGTAATAGATAATGGTGTAGAAAGAGTGCATGCGGCGGAATACCTTAAGATAAATGCTGATAGCATGGGATATGATATGAATGATGAGGATTTACAGATTGTTTCTCTATCTGTAAATGAATTAAAGAATATCGCCGCCCTTAAAAAATTAGTTGATGAAAGGCTTAACAGCATAGTTTCTGCAAATTACCCAAATCTTTCCGTAGTTTTAGGCTCAGAAATAGCCGCCAGAATGATATATATTGGTAGGAAAGGAAAGGCTCTGGCCTCAATGCCATCATCAAAACTTCAGGTTTTAGGTGCAGAGAAGGCAATGTTCGCTTCAAGGAAGAAAAAAGCCACGCCGAAATATGGGGTTATATTTCATCATAAGTACCTGGCGGAGGCGGATGAAAACATAAAGGGCAAAATCGCAAAAGTCATTGCGTCATATGCCTCGCTTGCAGTTAAAACGGATATATTTTCAAAGAAGAACGAGAGTGAGACTATATTGAAGGATATGGAAGAGAAAATAGAAAAGATAAAAGGAAAAAATGGAACTAAAAAAGGTTATTGATAACGCTTATTGGATGTTTAACGACAGAGGAAGGAGAATGCTTGTCACAGAGAGTGCATACGGCAATTCCTCAGTTTACGGAGAAAAAGTTTTCAGATATAATGAAAATTTTTACAGAGAATGGATTCCATACAGGAGTAAGTTCTCCGCTGCATTTTACAAGGGATTAAACGGCATCGATCTTAGAGAGAATTATAATGTTTTGTATCTTGGAGCATCTTCCGGCACAACTGTATCACATGTATCTGATATAATCGGAGTGAATGGGAAAGTCTACGCTGTTGAAATATCAGAGGAAATGTCCGTAAGTCTTGTGCTTCTTGCTAAAGAAAGGAAAAATATATTCCCATTGGTTGATGATGCAAGAAAACCAGATAATTATGGTAAATACGTTTCAAAGTGCGACTTTTTATACCAAGACGTTGCACAGCGTGATCAGACAGAAATATTCATAAAAAACGCGGAAATGTTTCTTAAAAAAGGAGGAATAGGAGTTTTTGCCGTAAAAAGTAGGAGCATAGATGTTTCCCTGAATCCAAGGGATATAATAAGAAGAGAAACCGATAAGCTGAGGAGTAAATTTGACATAATAAGAAGCATAGAGCTCTATCCCTTCCAGAAGGATCATTCCATTCTTGTGCTTAGAAAGAAATAGATACAAAAACAATGTTTATAACTGAAGTTTTTATAATAATATAATGGAAGAAAACGGGCTTATAAATCGAATAGAAGCTGTAAAAGCCAAGATAAGTGAGTTCGAAAAATCACTTAACATAACTGCAATAGATTTGGATAAAATCACTGTTTCTGGTGAGAAAGACATAATAAACCAGATATCCGACTATAAAAAACGGATAAACGTGATAGAGAATGAAGTCCTAAAATCTAAAGAAGAGAGTTATTCTATGGAGACTGAACCTTCTTTGCCTTCCATAAAAGCCGATAATACAGTAATACAGAAGCAGGTAGAGCAATCAGAGAATAAAGATCAAGAGATAAACAGTACGCTGATGAAGGTTAAAAAAGATGCAATAGAAGTAGAGAATATAAGCAGTATGCTTGACAGGTTAAAAGAGAATATTAATGCTGTTAAATCGAATGGATTTAATAGCAATGATAAGGCAATCCAAAAACCAAATATAGTACATCAGATGGATAATACTGCTGTTAAGGCAGATCAAGCGTCTAAAATAAACGTGGAAAAGCCAGTTCAGATGGATATAGCTAAACAAGTCGCTGTAAATACGGGTGTAAAGTTAACCGAAAATGATCTTAATTCCATATCCGAGCTTATTTCAAAATTAGATGAGCTTCTTAGGTCAAATAAGTATCTTTCTGATAAATTAAATGAACTTATACAAGAGCAAAGGCGGTCAAATGCAAACGCAAATACCAGCCGTACAAATGAGCTGATAAACAAGCTTGCTTACTTCGGTTTAAACAGGAATTGATTCTATAATTCGATATAAATATATCCTCGGTATTATTCTATTATGAGTAAAACTGTATTCATAATCTCAGACGGTATGGCTGATCTGCCGATAAAAAAGCTAAATGGGAAAACACCTCTAGAATACGCAATAAAAAGCAATCTTTACAGATTTTTGAAGCATTCCGATCTGGCTTACCCAAATGTATTGGGAAAATTCGCTCCACAGAGCGATGCCGGAGTCATGGCGGACCTTGGCTACGATCCTTTTAAATACTCAACTGGTAGAGGCTGGTTTGAATGTCTCGGCCTAGGAATGAAGCCGGAAAAAGGACAGTTGAGCTTAAGAGTTAATTTTGGGTCTGTTTCAAAGGGAATGCTTAAGGATGTAAGAATATATATGTCACAGCAGGAAATAGAAAGTCTATCAAATGAAATTAACAGCAAAGTAAAGATATCAGCGGATTTTGACTTCAAGGCAGGCATAGGCTACAGAGCAGGTCTAGTTTTAAGATCAGGCAAAAAAGCCTTCTCTCATTTCGTTTCAAACAATGAACCAGGTTATACTGCAAAGTTCTTCGGAGATAGAGTAAAACTAAGTTTTGCCACAGGAATAAAAGACAGGAAAATAAAGAAAATAAAGGCAATAAGAAAAGAGGGAGAGTATACTGCCGAAGTATTAAATGATTTTGTTTCAAAAGCCTTCAATGTTATTAGAAATTCAGATATATATAGGGAGAGGTCTAAAAAAGGCCTTCCGGTTCCAAATTATCTTTTTTTAAGAGATGCTGCCAACGAAGATCCTGAATTTGAAAGTATAAACCAAAAATATGGCAGGAGATGGGCTGCCGTTGTGGGTATGCCTTTGGAGAAAGGTATAGCAAAATCCGCAGGAATGTCGTTGATTCAGGTAAGCGAAATGGAGAATATAAGGGAGGATTTCGAGGAAAAAATGCGGAAAACGGAATATGCTCTATCCAAGTTTGACGCCGTTTATCTACACATAAAACAGACAGATTCTTTCTCACATTTGGGAAAGTTTATAGATAAATACGCTGCAATAGAATACCTTGACAGAATAATAATTTCAAGATTATCCAAAGTAATGGATTTAGGAAGGGATACTCTGGTTTTAACATGCGATCATGCAACATCGAGCGAGCTGAAAAGGCACATAAACTCAAATATACCTGTGCTTATATCAAACAGCCGATTTAAGTTTCACAGTAGCTTTGGAGAATCCGCTTGCAGCAATGAACATAATAAGAAAATAAAGAAAGCAGTGGATATAATGCCATTTGTGATGAATCTTTAGTAGATTTATTAATTCCGATTGCAGATAAAGGATATGGTTTCAAATAAGGAACTGGCTGATAGGCTCTATGATATAGCAGATATGCTGGATATAGAAGGTATAAAATGGGAGCCCCGTGCATATAGAACAGCTGCGCTTACTATCTCAGGACTTTCAGATGACATTGTTACAATATATAAAGATGGCAGATTAACAGAGTTAGAAGGTGTTGGGAAATCAATTGCACAGCTGATAAAAGAATACGTTGAGACTGGAAAAATAAGGAAATACGAGGATCTTAGAAAGAAGTATCCGATTGACTTTACAACATTTAGAAAGATAAGAGGTTTAGGTCCAAAAAGAGTTTATTTTCTTTACAAAAATCTTAAAATAAAGAATATACAGGATCTAAAGACGGCAATAGACAGGCATGATATAATGAAGCTTGATGGATTCGGACAGAAGAGTGAGGAGGAACTTAATAGAAATCTTGAGTCATTCCTCAGCATAAAAAGTGAGAGACTTTTCCTAGGTTATGTTATAGATTACGCCAAAAATATAAAGGAAAAGCTCATGAAAAGCGGACTTTTCGATATTGTGGAAATTGCAGGATCAATGCGTAGAATGAGAGAAACTATAGGGGATATAGATATACTTGCTATATCCGATAAACCCGAAGAAGGCATGGACTTTTTTTCAAAGTTAATAGAAGTAAAGGAGATAATAGTGAAAGGTCCCACTAAGACAACCGTTGGCTTAGGTATAGGCACTACATGTGATATAAGGATACTAAAGAAGGAGTCATTTGGTGCTGCAATGCAGTATTTCACTGGGAATAAAGAGCATAATGTAAAAGTAAGGAAGATTGCTATATCAAAAGGGTTTAAGCTCAATGAATATGGCTTGTTTAGTGGCAAAAAAGTAGTTGCCGCAAAGGATGAAAGTGCTATATACAATAAACTTGGCATGGACTGGATTCCTCCTGAACTTAGAGAGAATACTGGTGAAATCGAGGCAGCTCAGTCGCATAATTTGCCTGATATCTTAGGGTATAACAGTATACTTGGAGATATGCATGTACATACGGAGGACAGTGATGGTATGAACTCCTTGGAGGAGATGGCGTTGGCAGCTGAAAAAAACGGCCTTAAATATATTGCATTAACAAATCACAGTAAAAGTTTGCCAGTTGCACATGGTTTGGATAAGAAGAGATTCACAGAGATAAACAGGAGAATAGATCTTTTTAATGAAAAGAGCAGGGGAATAAAGATTCTAAAAGGAGTTGAGATGGAGATACTAAAAGACGGTTCGCTTGATCTGGATAATTCAACTTTGAAGGAACTTGATTTTGTTATTGGCGCGCTTCATCAGAATTTAAATATGGATTCAAAGGAAATGACAGAAAGGCTAATAAAAGCAATAAACAGTGGCATGATAAACACTGTGGCCCACCCTACTGACAGATTAATAGGAGAGAGGGAACCTTTGAAGCTTGATTTTGATAGAGTTATGGAAGCTTGCAAAAAGAATGATGTTTTGCTGGAAATAAACGGTTATCCTGAGCGTTCAGATTTACCGTTCGATTTGGTAAAGAAAGCTAAAGCGTATGGTGTAAAATTTTCATTGGGCAGTGACTCTCATAGAGTAGAACATTTAAGATTCATAAATCTGGCATGTGCGATTGCAAGGAGGGGTTGGCTTGAGAAAAGCGATGTTATTAACACTATGGAATATAAAGATATATTAAAACTTAAAAAAACGTGAGCGGGAAATCCCGCATTCTTTAAAAGTGAAATGAAAGCAAAGCCGAGAAAATGTCACAAGATAAATTAATAAAGTAAGAATATTACTATATCTATATATGGTTGAAAAGGTTAAAAGCGGAATAAATGGTTTTGATGTGATAGTAAACGGTGGATTCGTCAAAAATAGCATTGTTACTATATATGGTTCTCCTGGTGCAGGCAAGAGTATCTTCTGTGCAGAGTTTCTGAGAGAGGGCCTGAAAAACAATGAAAAAGTCTTCTATATCAGTATGGAGCAGGATATAGACTCATTTCTTGAGCAGTGTGATTCGTTTGGTTTTAAGGAATTCCGCGAAAATGTCAATTCTAATTTCGTTTTTACAAGGATGAATGGCCATGATTTCAAGAACTTTTTATCCGTGGAACTACCAAAAATACTCCAGAATAGAAAGGAAAAGCATTCTAGGATAGTTATAGATCCTTTGACACCTTTTCTATGGGAAGTCAAGGATCCGTCACTACAGAGGAATATACTTACAGATACATTTAAAATGCTAAGGGAATTTGGCACTACTCTTGTTACTGTTGAAAGGTATGGAGATATAAACAGAATGGAGCTTTCTGAGGATATAGCCATACCAATATATCTATCTGATATGGTTATAATCCTGGCAATGGTATACAACCAGAATTTCTACCAAAAAACTATCTCTATTGTTAAAATGAGATTTTCCTCACACAGCACAGGTATGCATCCATTCGATATAGGAAACAATGGCATAAACATATTTCAGGATCAGCCTGTATTTTAAGATATTTCTACATATACAGGTGCATGATCAGATCCAGTTTCATCCTTAATTATACCTGCATACTTGACTTTATTCTTCAATTCATCTGAAACAAAGAAGTAATCTATCCTCCAGCCTATATTGTTCTCTCTTGCGCTCTTGAAAAGGTAAGTCCACCACGTATAGTTTCCGCTTTCCTTATTGAATAATCGGAGTGTATCTATATACCCTTTCTCTATCATTTCGTCAATGAAATTTCTTTCTTCGGACGTGAAGCCTGCATTTCCCATGTTTTGTTTCGGCCTGGCTATATCTATTTCCTCATGGGCAACATTAAAATCACCTCCTATTATAACTGGCTTTTCTCTTCTTAGCAGCTGCATAAACTCAAGTATCTTCTTATTAAATTCCATCTTGTAATCTAGTCTGCTAAGGTCTCTTCTTGAATTTGGAAAGTATGCGTTAACCACAAAATAATCTTTAAATTCAAGCGTAATGACTCTTCCTTCCCTGTCGAATTTCTCACTGTTTATCCCATACAATACATTCAATGGTTTTTTTCTTGAAAATGTTAATACTCCACTGTACCCCTTTTTTGATTTTGCGGGAAATACATATTCAAGATAGTCATCTTTTAGCCTGCTCTCTGCCCCGTCGCTCTTTATCTCCTGAAGAAGAACAATATCATATTTTTCCGAGTCAATTTCCCTTTGCAACGCATTTTTCCTTATTACGCTCCTTAACCCGTTGACATTCCAAGACATTATCATCATATTTCCTTTATACAAACACTGTATAACAATTTTTCATTTATAATTATTTTTTATTTAATATCATATATTGATAAGTTTTTAACTTATTACTTTTTATTATCTTTATGTCAGTCCTCTCACATGATGAGATAATAAGCTTATTGGATAGTGGAAGTCTTAAAATCGAGCCTTTAAACATAAAGCAGATAGGGCCAGGATCCATTGATTTAAGCCTTGGATCAGTATTTCGTATTTTCAAAAAGGTAAATAAGGTAATTACCGTTGATGATTCTACAGATTACAAAGGATTAACCGAGGAAATAAGGCTAAAAAAAGGAGAAAGGCTTTTAATGCAGCCAGGAGAGCTGGTTAATGCAATTACGGTTGAGAAAATAAGGTTGCCGGATTATATTTCAGCAAGGATAGACGGCCGCTCTAGATTTGCAAGACTTGGGCTGCTGACACATGTTAGTAGTGGTTTTATGCAACCTGGCACATCTGGTAGGATAGTCTTGGAGATGGCGAATCTCTCTCCGATAGCGCTTTCAATAGGGCCCGGGACAAAAATCTGTCAGCTTATTCTTGAAGAACTAAGAGGAAAAGCAAAATACTCTGGAAAGTTCATGAATCAAGATAAACCTTGATATCTCGCTATATTAATTCCAGCTTCAAGCTTTTGAAGCAAGAGAATTATTTCTAAATATTATAGCTATGAGTATCAACATATATAAAATCACTGCACCCACAATTACTATACTTGACATTTTTACTTCCTCCTTAATTATTAATGATGTTAACTATAATAAATACTTTTCGTATTTTTCCTCCTTTAAAGGATGAAATTATCGTTTTACATTTTTTCACTAATAATTATAGTTAAAATGTCATTTTACCCCATTTCTTGGGCATATCTTGTTTAATGGACATATATCACATTTTGGATTTGAGGACTGGCATATCTGGTGGCCATGCTCTTTTATTACATAAGCGATATTTTTCCAGTATTTTCTGTTTATTTTTTCCTTTAAATCATTTTCGATTTCATCCGGTTTTTTACTTCCGCTTAATCCTATCCTATTGGAAAGTCTTATCACCCACGTGTCGACGGGTATTCCTTCGAGTTTTCCGAAGGCATTTATAAGTACTGTATTTGCTGTTTTTCTGCCTATTCCCGGCAGAGATAGAAGATCTTCCATATTGTCCGGTATATTGCTATTATACTTTTCAATTATAATTTTACAGCATTCTATTATATTTTTCGCTTTATTGTCTGCAAAACTCACTTTCCTAATAAATGGTGTCAGATCTTGCGGTTTTGCGTGGGCAAAATCTTCTACCTTTTTATACTTTGAAAAAAGAGCAGGAGTAATAGAGTTTACTACTGTATCTTTTGTCTGTGGTGATAAAAGTGCGGCCACAAGAAGCTGTAACGGTCCCTCAAAATTAAGATAATATCCTATATTTGGATATCTGCTTTCAAGCACAGATACCACTTCGTCTACTTCCTTTTTTTCGAGTAGTTTAAACTTCCCCATATAAATTTATATATATCCTACTTTTATATAAATTATGAACATAAAAGAAAATGACAGATTTCCCAATTTTAAATTAAAAACGGATGATGGAAAAGAATTGTCTCTTTCTGATATAAAAGGTAAATCCTCCGTGATTTACTTTTATCCTAAAGACAGTACTCCAGGGTGTACAAGAGAAGCATGCAGCTTTAGGGACAATATAAACTCATTTAAATCTCTCGGTATTCCAGTATTCGGGATCAGTGTGGATACTGTGGAATCACACAAAAAATTTAAGCAGAAGTACTCAATACCTTTTACATTGTTAAGCGATAATGAAAGAGTCTTGGTGTCGAAACTTGAGATAAAATCACCTACTGGCTCGGCATTAAGAGTTACATTTATACTTGATAAGGATGGAAAGGTTATAAAAATTTACCCTAAAGTATCACCGGATAAGCATGCAGAGGAGATACTTAGATTTTTTAAGGATTGGCATTCTTAAGTTAATCTTTTGTATGTACCACCAATATAAAGTAATTAATATTATAATAAGCTAATTATAATATGTTAAATGTTGCGTATACTGCCATATTTTTAGTTCTTTTCTTAGGAGGAGCGATAAGTGCGGTCTTTTCAGGTGTGACGTTTTTCGCAATATTTAAACACAGAAAGGACAAGGCGCCTTTAACGTCATTTTTTCTTAATAGAGATTCCGCAATAAAAGAGCTTAATCTATTTCTTTATCCCGCAATCTTGCTATTTTTTACTGGCATCTTCACATTTTTACAGAAAATACTGTTAGGTTATAGCAGTCTGTCTATAGTGGATACACTCTTTTTCTTCCTAGCATATATATTTGGGATTGTCGCGTTGTTTGTAATTATATTAATCTCGTGGCGGTGGTTTAAACTTTTTAGGAGGTTTGTATGAGTATAGATTTTTTGTACGGTGTGATCTCATTGATTCTCGGTATATTAATGCTGATATTTGTCTTAATGATGAAGAGTAAAATTAAAAAGAATTCCATCGTTTTTCTTTCTTCATTTTATGTTAAAAAATACAAGCAGTATGCATTTGTCTTCTTCTTTATTACTACTCTTATTCTTGCAATAAACTATGCCATAACTACTATAATATCAATCAGAAATCCCTCCACTCTTATCTGGGAATACGGCAATATAGCATTATTTGTAGCTCTTACAATCTTCTTTTTACTGATGTCTTTATCCTAAAGGCTGTTAAATACCTTTGATTCGTTTTTATCAGAAGGCGTGCTTCTGTCTACATTGAAGATTTTATAGCTCACAGGCTTTAGCATAGAAACTATATAATCAAATGCAATTGTGGGATTACTTTCTTCTCCGCAGGAGTATATATCTAATGTAGCATATCTGCTCTCCGGCCAGGTGTGCAGCGAAATATGGCTTTCCGTTATTAGCGCTATTATTGAAACCCCTCCTAAATCAGGAGAATCTCTCTGGTTAAACTGCCTTTCCATTATATCTATTATATGGAGATTTCCTGCACCGGCAGCTTCTATAACAAGTCTTTTCAGGAAATCTAAGTCTTTCAGTATGGAATCCTCTATATCATAAAGATTACCGAAGACATGTTTTCCAGTGACTGGAATCAAATTTGTCTCAAAAACATTCGTTTTTTTGATTCTTTTTTTCATTTCTATTATTGAATAGTACTATTTAAATAATTTTCTATTTGTTTTTTTAGTAACTACCTTTTTATTCGCTCGTAGTTAAATTATAATATGATAGTGTATAGTGAATTTCATTATTATTGGGTTATATTCGAGTTTATAAATGGGGTATTTATCTCTGTTTTAAGCGGATTAGATATCTATATACTGTTTAAAAGAAGATTCGATAAAGCTCCACTAGTAGGGTGGGCATTAAACGCAAAAAACTCTAAAAATGATTTTTCTTTAATTGTATTGTCAGCTTTCTTTTTTGTAATTTTGTTTGTAGTATATGCTTATGGCTCTTTTTCCAGTAATCTTCTAGCAAAGGAGATAGCGGAATTAATCGGCACCGTAACATATCTAATGGTAAGCTATGTTGTATTTAGCTGGTCTAAGGTTTTTATGAGGTTTATATGAGTGGCGCACTTTACGAGGCATTTGCAATAATTATCGTTGGTCTGATGATACTTGTATCCGTAATAAAATTTATAAGGGCGTTTTATTCAAATCCACAAAAGTCCATACAACTAATAAGGCTGAATAAACATGTATATATTGCATTTATAATGTTTTTATCAATCAATTTTGTATTTACATTGGGCTATCTTTTACAGATAGTGATTAAAGTAAAAAATTCAAATCTTATAGCCATACTCATATACGCCATAGGAATATCTCTGTTCTTTATTTTTTTATCTTCAATAATCTCAAAAAAAATCAGCATCTAACAAAAAGATTTTTATGTAGTATTTATATTAGCTAAAGTATTTATATTAGCTAATTTCATTGTTTTAATGTATAAGTAATGTTAATCATGAGCACATTACCAGAAAATTATTTGAAATGGAAGAAAAAAATAGAAGCAATAATTTGGAGGAAAAGCTATTTGATTGTAGGGTGGTGCTATTTGGAAAGCCTGATTTATACTGGTTTATTGATGCCTTGAATCTAAGGGATTCTATTGTAAAAAAAAGTCCTCTAAACTATTCCGATATAAAGATATTAAAAGATGGAAGCATAGCAGAATTTGGTTTTTACGCATTTGGAAACCGATATGAAATATCTGAAGAAATAAAGAATGAAATAAAAGGAAAGGGTCTAGGTTTCTCTTATAAAATAAAAAGCTTGAAAGAGATAGCTTTTGATGAATTGCCGGAATGTCTAGATTTCTCTTTAAAATAAAAAGCTTGGAAGAGCTTTAAAACTCCTCCAAATTAAACTTATTTTTTATAAACATCCTTGAAAGCAACGAATCTTTCATTCAGTTTCTTCCAATCAAGATTGTTAAAGAATGGCTCTAGATATCTCGCTTTATCCGGTCCATAATCTACGTAGAATGCATGTTCATATACATCTAGTGCAATTATCGGTATTGACCCCCATACTGCGCCATCATTGTGAGCATCCGCAAGAAAAACCCTTAGTTTATTGTCAGTTGGATCTATAACAAGCAGAGCCCATCCTCTTGCTGCTTTTGCAGTTGCTGTCATGTCAAGCTTGAAATTTTCAAAGCTGCCAAAATCTTCATTTATCTTCTTTATAAGCTCCATATCTTCGCTATATTTGCCATCTCCACCAAACATTTCAAAATATAGCTCATGCAGTAGTTGTCCGCTCGCATTGAAAGTTTCTTCCTTCTTTAATGCCCTGAACTCGCTGTAGTTTGCATTTGCAGTGGCTTTATCTACAGTCTTTAGTTTTGTATGTATCTCATTTCTTTTCTTTACATAGCCTGCATAATGTACATCATGATGAAAGCTTATTTGTTTTTCAGAAAATCCATTTAAGGATTTGTATTCCGTTTTTTTGATTTCATATTGGTCGTCATAATTTCCCATTTTTATCACCCTTATCTTAATAACATCTCATTATATATAATATTTTGTCGGTTACTGCCTTCGAAAGAAATCTATTTAAATAGTAAAGAATATAGTATCGTTTATAGGTATCATAAAACGATATCGGAGTGAGTATGAAAAAGGAAGATGATGATAGTTTTGATGGTATAAACGTTGGGTTCTCTTTTGATCCTAACATAGCAAATAAGTTAATGCATTCTTTTGGTGGTGCAAATAGGGGCTTTGGAATCAAGTATTGGATACTTATGCTTGTATCAAAGGAAAAAATGACCGGTGCTCAGATGATAGACAAGATCTACGAAATGAGTTTTGGTTTCTGGAGGCCGTCTCCTGGAAGTATATACACTATCCTAAAGTACCTGGCTGAAAACAGTTTGGTAAAAGTAGAAGAGAAGGACAATAAGAAATATTATTCTATAACAGACAAGGGAAGGGAATATCTCGATAATTCATGGTTTCCATGGAGATCTATCTCAAGATTTACAAATAGGAGCGAAACATCTAGTATAGGTGAAACTGTAGAGACGCTTGATAACCTTTCCGAATTTCTATTAGAAAAGGAAAAGCTTCTGAGTTCAGACGACATGAAAACACTCAAGAAAATAAACGAAAGGTTACAAAAAATGCTGAAATGATGGAAGGTGTTACAATAGATATAAAAAATCTTAGCAAGGTTTACGGAGATTTTAAGGCAGTAGATGGAATATCCTTTACGGTTAAAAAAGGGGAGATATTTGGTTTATTAGGGCCCAATGGAGCAGGCAAAACAACCACTATAAAACTTCTTACAACTTTAAGTCCACCTACAAGCGGAGATGCCTCTGTTGCGGGATATAACATAAAAACACAGCAGAGAGATGTAAAAAGAAATATAGGCTGGGTTTCGGCTGAGATAATACTTGATGATGATTTAAATGCATGGGAGAATCTTGGTTTACAGGCTGCGCTTCAGGGAATACAAAAGTGGGAAGAATCCGCCGATACTCTATTGAAATACTTTGAATTATCAGATTTCAAGTACAAGAACGTGGGCAAATTTTCCACAGGCATGAGAAAAAAGCTTGAGATAGCAATGGCACTACTGAATTCTCCAGAGGTAATATTTATGGACGAGCCTACAATTGGCTTGGACGTTGGAACTAGGACAATGCTGTGGGATTTAATAAAAATAATAAAAAATGAATACAACGTTACCGTTTTTCTTACAACACACTACATGGAAGAAGCTGATCAATTGTGTGATAGGATAGCGATAATAAACCACGGAAAGATAATAGCAATAGGGTCACCGAGGGAATTGAAGGAAAAAGTAGGGGGGTTCGCAATAAGCATAGAGGTAAAGAGCGATTTTGACAGCTCCTCGCTGAAGCATTATCATATTCTAGACAAGCAAGGAGATAAAATAGTTATAGAGATAAATTCTAAGGACTCAGTAATAGATATACTTAAATCAATAGACATAAATAAACTTAAATCGATAAATATGATAACACCCAGTCTGGACAGCGTTTTTCTTAAGCTGACGGGTTCGACAATAAAGGAAACGGAAGAAGCTACAGACTACAGAAAATTTTACTCTATGATAAGGAGGAACACGCAATGATAAAAGAGAGTTTTGCATTATTTATAAGAGAATTGAAAAAAACCTTTAGGAATAAGGCTGTCGTTGGAATGATGATAATTCAGCCTATAATGTGGCTGGCTTTCTTCGGGAGCAGTTTTTCACACGTTCCTTCTAGTTTTCTTTCCACATTTTTCCATACAAATAATTATATAGCATTTCTTTTACCGGGTGAACTTGCTGCATCAATGCTTTTTGTTGGTATGTTCAGTTCGATGAGTATGATACAGGACAAGCGTTTCGGCTTTCTTAAAAGAATATTAGTGACTAAAGCGCCTAAGGAATCTCTATTTTTCGGAAAGGTATTCGGTGCAGCGACAAGAGGTTTAATTTCAATCCCTGTTATGATGCTTGTAAGTCTTGCATTTGGCGTAGTTTTCCATTTAAACATACTGGGTTTTGTAGTTTGGATAGCTGGTCTGCTTTTGCTAGGAATTGGTATGGCGTCTGTTTACTCAATAATAACAATGCGCTCAAATGACTGGCAGACTCCCGGAGTAGTATCAAATTTAATAAATCTTCCACTTATGTTTTCAAGTACAGCATTATTTCCATCAACTATATTTCCGCAGTGGATGCGTGATATAAGTTCGGTAAACCCTCTTTCATTTGCAGCGGATTTAGGCAGAAGCTTTGTGCTAAACACACCTTTAAATGCGATTTATCTTCTTTATCTTGCTATATTCTGCTTCCTCTTTTTAGGATTGGGAACACTGGCTTCCAGGAGGTGGCTTAGGGCAGAATGATATGGTAGCTTACTCTATAATTACAAACAAGTTAACTAAAAAGTTCGGTGAATTCACCGCCGATAATGCTATAAGTCTTAAGGTTAAAAAAGGAGAGATATTCGGTATTTTAGGACCTAATGGTGCAGGTAAAACTACTTTGATAAGCATGCTTACAACGCTTATAAAACCGACTTCCGGTTCTGCGAAGGTGCTTGGAATGGATCTTATAAATAGTGCACTTGAAATAAGAAAAAGGATAGGCGTAATAACAGAGAAAGTAACGATGTATCCTCCGCTTACAGCCGAAGAGAATCTTATGTTCTTCGGGAGGCTTTACGGACTGGAAAAGAAAGAACTTAAAAGGAAGATAACATCTGGTTTAGAGGAGTTCCAGCTTTCTAGCTTTAGGAAGAGAGCCGTGGGGACTTTCTCATTAGGAATGAAAAGAAGGCTGGATTTAATCCGCGTTCTTCTTAATGATCCAGATATATTCTTTCTT
The DNA here is from genome assembly GCA_037443005.1 of archaeon. GTDB lineage: Archaea > Nanobdellota > Nanobdellia > Parvarchaeales > Parvarchaeaceae > Parvarchaeum. The sequence continues at coordinate 5,080 of JBBIPE010000008.1, read as the reverse complement.
GATGAGCCCACAGTTGGCTTGGATCCCATAACTGTAGCGTTCATAAAAAAGAAGATATTGGAGATAAACAAAAAGGGAAAGACAATAATACTAACTACACATATAATGCAGGATGCCGACGAGCTTTCTGATAGAGTTGCGTTGATAGACCATGGAAATTTGATGGCCTGCGATACATCTGGAAATCTTAAGAAAAGATTGCATAAAAGGACCTTAGAGCAGGTGTTTATACATTATGCAGGTGAAAAACTCAGAGACGAAACGGAAAAGATGAGTCTTGCTCCGAGGAGAGGGATGTAATGGTATTCAAACCAGTAATGGATGCGTTTGTAATAGCAAAAAGAGATCTTACAGAGCTTTATAGGACACCATTTAGGCTTGCTATGATGTTTGTATTCCCGGTCTTAATAATAATGCTTTTCGGCTTCATGTTTCCTTCTTCATCAAGCTTCAATAATGTGCATATCGGGCTTATAAACAATGACAGCGGTTTTTCATTAAATGGGAATAATATATATTTAAGTAATTCTTTCATTTCCCTTGTTAAATATAACTCTTCAATAGAGTTTCAGAATTATTCTTCGTTAAATGCGGCGGAATCGGCTTTAAGAGCCGGAACAATAGATTCTATAATATACATACCAGCAAATTTCACCTCTTCTATACTTTCAAATCAGCCAGCATCATTAAAATTAATAACAAATCCGACTTCTCCGACACTGCAGGAATACATAAGTACAAAGGTTTCCGTTGCCTCTTCGGTTCTTTCTGCAAAAATTGTAAATGGTACTATCTCACAACTGGATTCTTTCTTGCCGTTGAATAAAAGATTAAACCCTAGTTTTGTTGTTTCACCTCTTTCAGTTGATGCAGTGCCGATAATATCTGGTAATTACTTTGATTTTATAGGCCCAGGACTAATAATGTTGCTTAGTATGATGGCAGGTTTGACCGCTCTTGGCTCTGCGCTTAGTAGGGAAAAAGAAGATGGAACAATAACCGCAGTTATGCTTTCACCCATAAGAACAGGTTCTTTTCTTTCTGGTAAGATGCTATCGCAGATGGTAAGAAGCTTAATACAATCTGCAGTTGTAGTTTTGCTTGTAATATTTATATTTCACATGGTTTTTAATGGAAATATATTTTTGATGGCACTTATACTTGTTTTGGGTATATTTAGTTTTCTTGGGATAGGCCTACTGGTGACAGCGCTTACAAAGGACCAGGAAACATCACAACTGCTTCTTAATTTAGTTTTCTTTCCAATGTTGTTTTTAAGTGGGGTGCTATATCCACTGCAGGAGCTCCCTGGAGTGATAGCAGATATCTCAAAGGCTTTGCCACTTACATATGGTGTGCAGGCGTTTAGAAATGTTGTAGTTTTCAACGCACCGATATCTTCAGTCTGGCCATCTATCCTTATCCTGTTTTTATTCGGCGCTGTTTCTCTTATAATCGCAGTGCCTGTTTTCCTTGCAAAGAAGGGAAACAGTTATTGATTTATTCCCTATAACAAAATAACTATTTTAATTTGAATAGCCTAAATATATAGGATATGCCAAAAAAATATGGAGCTAAAGAAGCGGAAAGAATGAAAAAACTCTTTCTTTCCAAGAAACTTTTTCTGCTTGATGGAGACGGGACTCTTTACATGTGGAATACTGCTTTTAAGAGATCTAGAGACTTTATAGAAAAGTTAATAGGTCTGGGTAAGAGCTTTATAATACTCAGCAATAATGATTCGGAGAGCAAGAAGAGTAGATTGGGTTTTATAGAAAAAATCTTTAAGATTAAGATAAATGAGGATCAGCTTTTGTTACCAAATGATATTGTAGAGGATTTTCTGAATGAGAAAAGGATCAGAAGTTTTGATGGATTGGTATCGGATGATTTCAAGGATGAACTTATAAGGAAGGGGTTTGTATATGACGAAAAGAATCCGCAGATAATACTGATAGGGTTTGATGTTGATCTTTCATATAGAAAGATAGAAAGGACAATAGATCATATAAACAGTGGTAAAAAATTTATACTTACGCATAATGATCCTTTATGTCCATATAAGGATGGGAAGGCTATACCTGATGCTGGTATAATCTCATATATGATAAGCAGTGCAACTGGCATTAAACCTGCATTTACATTTGGAAAACCGTTTAAATCTACAGTATCCTACATTCTTGCCAGACATAAAATAAGCAAAAAAGACTGTCTGATAATAGGAGACAGGCTTGGCACAGATATAAAAATGGCAAATGAAAATAAAATTGATTCAATTTGGCTTACAAACGATGAAAAAGACCCAGAAAAAGCAATTAAAAAAAGCGAGTATAAGCCTAGTTTCCAAGTACACTCAATAAACGATCTTTATGCAATAATTAAGGATACTTAATAAATTTTTTACATTCTTACCTGCATTTACCTTAATTTATGCATTTAAACTAAGAAAAGTTTAATAACACCGAAGAAAAGCAGGGATAAATCAGATTAATCCTATTTTTTCAAGTTCTTCCTTTATATGACTTTCTGTGATGTTATCAAGCTTAGAATATGGAAATGGCGGCTCACCTATGTCAATTCCTCTTAGTTTCATTGCGTATCTGTAACCAGCAGTAAATCCTCCTTCTTTTAAGATTCCTCTTATCTTAATTATTTTATACTGTAATTCTAATGCTTTTTCAATGTCTTTTTTCTTTAACGCATTTATTTCATCTGCTATAATCTCCGGGAATGGATTAACTACAAGTGAAACCACCCCACTTCCACCTGCGTTCATTATGTCAAATATCAGCCCGTCGCTTCCCGCAAGCACCCTTAACTGGCTATTCTGCATTATCAGCGTGTGCAAGTCAATAAGATTATGTGTGCTGTCTTTGTAGTATAATATATTTTTGTTCTCCTTCGCAAGCTCATTTACAATGTTTATATCTATCTGCTTTCCTATACTAGGTTCATTGTAAATCATTACGGGCAATTTGGATTTTCCGCACACATATGAGATATAATCCTTTATTTCTTTGCTACTCAAAGGTATTGGATAAGGCTGTGAAACTGATATAACATCAACTCCTAGCTTTTCAGCGTAATCCAGCTGCTTTCTTATCTCTTCGTTATTTCCGTTTTTTATCTGAAATATAACTGATAGATTTTGTCTGTATTTTATAACTAGTTCCAGCCACCTATTCCTCTCCTCTTCTGATATAGCATCTGTTTCAGCCGCTAAACCGCCGGTAAATACTGCTGTAACACCATTTTTGGCCAAAAAATCAAGATATTTACTTAGTTTATCCTCATCTATCTCATTTTTCTCGTTAAAAGTTAATAATATCTCGGCCAAACTGCCATTTATTTCCATCATGCTTTAACTGATTTTAACTCTTCATAAAGCTTCTTTGTTGCGCTCATTCCAAGCCTGAACTGTTTTGGATCAAATTGTTTTTCGGATGCAGATAGAAGCTCTTTTACATCTGCATATGAGTGTATTCCGCCCGAAGCCTTTATTCCTATCTTAGAATTAAGCTTTTTTATTGTCTCTGCCATTAGTTTCACATTTTCTGGATCGGCGCCTATTTTTTTATTTCCTATACTATTAGTATATTCCTGTTCTGCAAAGCCGGTGCTCGTCTTTATGAAATCTGCCTCTGAGCTGCATACTATCTCGTATAGCTTTTCCTTTTCCTCCCTTGTTGTATAAGCGTCTTCTACTATGAATTTTATTACTTTTCCGTTTTGATGAGCTGAATCCGCTAGTTTAGTTATATCTTTTTCTATAAGGTTAAACTTCTTTGATTTTATATAGCCCATTTGCACAACAAAATCGAACTCGTCTACATCTCTTGCAACTGCTTTTAAAGCCTTTATCCTCATGTTTGTAGTCATAACTCCCATTGGAAAATCCATAGTAACCGCGAGTTTAAGCGGATAGGAGTTTTTAGTTATATATTTTTTGGCGAATTTCGCGAATAGAGGGTGTATACAAACGCTGTGTGTTTTCAGCATATTTCCTTCTTCAATAAGTTTTTTTATTTCTTTTTGACTTGCATATGGTTTTAACAGCGTATGGTCAACAACGCCCATTATCTTTTTAATTTCTTCATCTTCCATATAATTTATAACGATTATGTCTTTAAGTATCTTTATTTTATTAACAAAGTGGGCGAGAAATCTAATATTCTTTAGAGGTTCAGGAGATATAAGAAATAACAAAATTTTAAACTCTGTCTAGTACACTATATATAAAATACATATTTGGGGGTCAGTAGATAGACATCCACTTTTTGGCAAATCTGCCCCGTAAACCTTAAGCTATAAGCCACCAGTTGAGCTTTCCGACAAGTGGTACCTATGGTTTCTCCCATCAAAATATAGCTCTTTTTGGCAAACGATAGTCAGGCGTATTTATGGCCTTTTTCTATAATCAGTATGAAATACTGGCCCGTAGAAATAAAGGAAAAGGCAAGGCAGCTGGCTTCCCAGGGAATGCCAAGAGGAGATATCGCAGCCATAATAGGCGTGCCCCAAGCCACGCTGTCAAAATGGACAAGGCATCTCGGAACACAGCCCGTAAAGTACGGCGAGGAGACAAAGAAGAAAGCAGTGGATCTTTACGGCAAGGGCCTGTCAAGACCGCAGATAGCCCACGAGCTGGGAATAAACATAAAGACCATTACCGGATGGATACCGCCCTCTCAGTCCAGGAAGTTCAGGCCCTACCCAATTGAGCTTAAGAGGAAGGCCAGGTCAATGGCCCGGCAGGGAATGGAAAAAGGAGAGATCTCTGCAAAGCTTAGCGTCGGATACTGCACAATAGCAAGGTGGACCAGAGACATAACGAACAGGCATTCGCATGTCAACGGCAGGTATTTTCTCATACTCGCAAGGCTAGCCGGAGACGGCTATTTCATATCGCAGAGAAGCGACTCAAAGATGTTCAGGTTCCTGAAAAGATACGTTCATGTGAAGAGCGTGCTAATCGGGAAGCTTGCGGTTTTCTACCTGCCTGGAAACGAGAGGAAGGCCTTTTTCGGGCTTATAAAAAGGCAGGAAATACAGCCTCTGACGGAAAGGAAGGCTAACCTTC
>JBBIPE010000007.1:0-42437 GCA_037443005.1 archaeon | reverse complement strand
ACTGTGATTGTTTCAACAATCACAGTCGGTTCAAGTCCTGTGGGTATCATCATCACTCCTAACGGCCAGTACGCATATGTCACCAATAATGGTGCAAACACAGTCTCCATCATCAATACTTCTACAAACACTGTTGTTTCAACAATCACAGTCGGTTCAAGTCCTTTGGGTGTCGCGATAGGGAATAGCAATAGCAATGGTGGTATTTGAACTAAGTGAACTTATAATAGATTTACTTAAAGAACAGGTTTATATTAAATAATATTTTCGTTAAAGTTATACTGACTTTACTTTCTAAGTTTTTAGATTCTAAAATTTGTAAAGAGTCTAAGCGTCAAAAGCAATCCCATTTCTCGGCAAATACTTCTGTCAATTTTATTGAATTTTTGCGAGGTAAAGCATACCTTTTGGTACTTAGCATTATCCCTAACATAAGATGGCCCCAGTTAGATTTGAACCAATAAATTAGTCCAATTTCTGGGATATACCGTTATCCCAATTATTAAATGGGCCCAGGGAGGTTCGAACTCCCGGCCTTCTGCGTGTAAGGCAGACGTCATAACCACTAGACCATAGGCCCTTATTTTTTAATAAGTAGTATTAAACTTGTCCAAATTTATAATTATGCTGTATTTCATAGTTTTAGATTAATACAGTTTTGTTGAAGAATTTCTTAAACGTATTAATACTTTTGTAAACAGTAATTTACATGAGAAAATTGTCCGCGATAATATCTGATTTTGATGATACTTTATTCTTTAACAGAGAAGCGATTTCATTGGCAGGTAAAGAGATATGCAAATCATTGGAATCAAAAAAAGATTTGGAGAATTATGGTGCTTTGATGGATGAGTTTAATAATATAATAGCTAAAGGCAAAATTCCGCATAGTTTTAATAATTCTTTAAAACATGAAATTTACCTGATGGCTTATACTAGATATTCAGATAAGCTTGTTCCAAACATGCCGCTTATAAATTATATAAATGAAATTATAGATGAAAATACAGAGCTGGTAATTCTAAGCGCAAGAGGGGAGGAATTAAGGTCTGAAACAGAAAAAGCTCTGCTTTCAAACAATCTGATACCCAAGAAAGTTATTCTTCGAAATGACTATAATCTACAAGACGAAGAATGGAAATTTCTACAGCTTAAGAACCTTATGAAAGAATACATTCATATTATATTCTTTGAGGATAAGGAGGAAAATATAAGATATATGACTGATAACAAAATAAATGACCCTAAAGTGGAGTTTTATTTAGTTAATCATCATATGTTAAAGTACATACCAAACAGGTAATACTAAACGTTTTTATTGTAAGTGCAATTAATGATTTGTTATGCGGGCTCGTAGCTTAACTCGGTAGAGCATCCGGCTCTTAACCGGATTGTTGCGGGTTCAAATCCCGTCGAGCCCATGCTTTATTCGGGGTATATGATATCTCATTCTTAAATGGACTCTTCTCCCCAAAACCCAGCAGAAAAGCCTAACCCATGTTTAAGCTATGGCCTAATAATACAGGGGTAATCCAGGAGTCATTTGGGAGTAGAGTGGGAGTAATGTGGGATTCATTGGTGGTAAAACTCACTAATTGGGGAGTCTGGGAAAAGGGGAAAAACTCGGGAAATCGGGATTGTATTGAACCTATTATGAAATTGTATAAGCATTCTTATCTAAACAGAATTTTAAAGTATATCTTAATATTAAGCGATATAATTGAGAGTAAATTGCCTAGTGGAAAAAATTGTATTTAAGAAAAAACTAATTTAAATTAGCCCTTTTCGTGTTTTGGTTCTGAATTTTATTATTTTATCGTCTTAAGCGCCTTTTTATATCAGTAAAAATTCCTTTGGCTTCTGCTTCTTTTAAGGTCATCTATTGGCTTAAAATCAATGTAAACTTAAAATTTGAGTATAAGGTTATGAATTTAGTATCTCATTTATTATCTTGTAGAAACTATGGATCATATTATCATAACTAAATTGTTTAGATGTCTCACACCCGTTTTTAACTAACTTTTCTCTTAAGTTGTTGTCTTCTAATAGTTTTACTATTGCATTGAATAGACAATTAGAATCTTTTATAGGACAACTGATGCCGTTGACTCCATCTTCTATGTACTCATCTGTTCCACCATTGTTGGTAACGACTACAGCGCAACCACAAGCCATGGCCTCAAGTGGCGGCAAAGACATCCCTTCTACTAAGGAAGGTAGACAAAATATCATACTTTTGTTGTACATGTCTAATAAAACTTTATTAGTTGGGTTAGGGATGTATTCTATTTTATTTCTTATGTTTATAGGTATCTCTTCTGTCTTAAAATTTCCAAAAGAGGTAATCTTTATTTTTGGGTAACTACTAAGTAATCTCTCTATAACTTCAAATGCATATTTGGCCCCTTTAGATTCGTTTCTTCTTAATGGAAACATTACATACTCTCTCTTGTCTTTGTTAATTCTTTTATAAAAGTCTGTGTTTATACCCACATGGAAGAAGTACGGTTTGTCCGCTCTGAATCTATTGTACACCTTTTTATTGATGACAATTTTTTTGAAATTAAACTCGTATGTTTTACGTGCATTTTCAGAGTTTTTTCCGCTGAAGGAAGGATCGTCTTCAGAGTTTTGAACTAAATATAGCGCTTTTACATCTGGAAAATACTCGAATTTTTTAACAAAATAAGCCGTTGACCATGCAGTTGCTATGATTATCTTTGTTTTAAAGGCCGGTTTGTCACGTGTATCTGATAGTGATACTGGTACATTCTTCAAAATTGCATAGTCATAATCTATCTTAAGTAATTTGGCAATTTTATCATAGTGATGGTAAATTTTCTCGAAAAGGAAGCTATGCATTAATTTAAGAGAAATAAGGAAAATTTTGTATTTTATACTCCGCTTTTTTTTGGAATAAACATAATTTGGGATTAACTTATTAGGATTAATCAAAAAAACAATAGATGTGTCTATACCTAATTTATTCAAACCGGATGCAAGTCTATAAACGACATCCTCCCCCCCCGTTGGATACTTAATTGCTGGAGGCCCTAGCACAAAAGTTACATCATGTTTCTTTGAAGTCATTTAATTTCTGAACGTTTTTAGCATAAATATTAATCTTTTTTCCTTATCGTAGACAATAGAAAAAAGGTTAAAATAAACAAAAGCGTACCGCAGCATGAGGTCGTCACTTTCTGATTATCTCAACGCCTTTCTTCTCCTGCATATCCCCGCTGTTTTTTATGACTTTCTCCGTAGTAGACTCAAGCATATTATATCCTTGTAAGCTCCCTTTATCTTTATCGGTTTTTTGAAGTGCGCGAACTGTTCGTCACTGCAGTTCTTAAAAAGCTTTATCGGCGCTTCTGTTCGTTCTATTTATCGAACATATATTCGATATTTCGAAAGATATAAAAGGCCGCGATACTATAAGCTAATATGTTAGAAGATATATTTGACTCCAAGATAAAAGTCAAGATAATGCGGCTCCTTATAAGCAGAAAAACCGCATTAAGCGGCTCTGAGATTGCCAGGTTATTGAAGATTTCTAAATCAAGAACCAGTGAGTGCCTTAAGGACCTCCAAAACATAGGTGTGCTTGATGAACAACATGCTGGGAAAACAATACTTTACTCACTGTCCTCCAATTCTATAGCCAAAAGCGTGAAAAATATATTTAATGAAGAAAATAAGATTCAAAAGAACGCAGAGAAAAATTTCGTAGCTGAGTGTAAAAAACTAAAACCTGTAAGTATAGCACTTTTTGGCTCATCAGTAAACGGTCTTAGACAAGGTAGTGATATTGATATATTGGTTTTATATGCGAATAGACTCGACAAGGAAAGACTGTCTAATATCGCAAGTAAGCTAACCGCGAAATCCGGCGTACGTATATCTCCCATATCAATGGAAATTAAAAGATTTACTGAAGATGCAAGAGCTGGAAATGAATTTGTGATAAATATCTTGGCAAAGCATGAACTGCTTTACGGTAAAAATTTGGAGGTATTAGTATGGCAAGGGAAGTAAGAAAAGAAGAAGCTAAAAAATTTCTAGAAAAATCAGGTGAATTTTATTATTCTGCACTCGAAAACTATCAAAAAGGCAGGTTTAATGCGGCTGCGTTCGATGCTGCACAGGCCATAATATTGGCGAATGACGCTTTTTGTATTTCAATGTTAGGCAGACGAGCAAACAAGGACCACAACGAAGCTATACAATTACACGTACAGGCTGCATCGAATAGTGAATCTAAAAAGGATATTTTAACTGACGCTCTTGATAAAAGGAACGCGTTCGGGTATACGGAAACTTCCAGCAACGAAAAAGAGGCAAATTTATTGCTTATTAGATCAAATAGATTTATTGACTGGGTAAAAAATAGGCTGCCAAATTGAACTTGTCTATATTTAGGTGACATCCTCCCAACCGCTAAAGCGCGTGTGATTTATTATGCACTTTGTTAAATTCTAATGCTTTAAAAATCTAAGTATTACCTCTGCATGCTTGGACTATGACCTAGGTATTATTTCCACATTCCTTAGGCTTTAATGGGGCATGACTTGGGTATTGGGTAGGCTTCCCTTCGGGGTTTGACAAGGGGGAAAAGTCCTTTTAATAATGAGATATCTTATACCCCCCATGCTTTATTCGGGTTATAAAATAACGTATTAATGCAAGTATTATTTTGGTACAGATCGGAACTTGCTTATATTCCAAGCAACAGGAAATTGAACTAATAAGATCAAATGGCAGAATAGAAAGCTTTATATAATAGTTTATATCATATCTTATATAAGAGGTGATATGTATGCGAGGATACATGCAAAAAGAAGGTTGCGGATGCAGAGGGATGAGACATCAGTTTCAGCCTGATGAAGAGAACGTAGAAGACCTAAAGGAATACAAGGAGATGCTTGAAGTTGAACTCAAGCATTTGAATGAAAAGATAAGCTCTTTTCACGAAAAGGGAGAGCAGGAGTAAATATGAGAAATGGGTATTGCAGGTGCGGGCCATTTAAGGTGAATATGATGCCGCAGGGTATTCTAAAGCCGTTTATATTGAAGCTTCTGAACGAAAAGCCGAGACACGGTTTTGAGATTATGGAGGAGATATTCAATAGGTCAGATTCTATTTGGAAGCCGAGTGCAGCTGCAATATATCCTGCTCTTATGTCATTAAAAAGACAGGGTTTTATAGAGAGAGTAAACGATAAAGAAAACTTTGAAAAGGCCCGGAAAGAATACAGGATTACAGAAACCGGTAAAAAGGCACTGGCTGATTACAATTCTTTTAAAAAGGACTGGTCCGAAAACATTGACAAACTAAAGGACATATGGGATTAGAGAGGGTTTTTAATTATATTAAGAATTACTGTTTTTTATTAATTATCTGTAGATATTGAATATGTCTGTTGTATTATTCATATGCAAGGAAAATGGTTATAGGAGTCAAATAGCTGAAGCACTTTTCAATAGCATGTCAACTAAACATACTGCTATTAGCGCAGCCGGTGCATCACCTGCTCCAAGCATAAATAATGATGCTGTCATGCTGCTGAAGCGAATTTATGGTATAGACATGAGCACTCAAAAACCAAAAGCACTAACGAAAGCTATGATAGATAAGGCGGATATTATAATAACAGTGTGTGATCCAAAAGATTGTGTACTCGTTCAAAATAGTGAAAAAGTTAGGCATTGGGTCATACAAAAAATGGAAGATAAAGATGAAATAGAAAAAGAGAGTATCCTAAGAGATTTATATTATAAAGTGTCAGAACTTGTACGCGAGCTGGAAACTTAATAAAAGTTTTATCATTATACTCTCTAAGAAAAGCATATTAAAATTCTGCCTTAAATGTGAAAATTGTAAAAATTACCTGTTAAATTAATCTAATCTTATTTTAGTCAATACGTCCCAAGATCAGCCTAAAATTAAACCTATTAATTCTTTCATAATTATTTATATTTATGCAATCATTTCAGAATTTTTTCAGCAGGCATGCAAGTCAGTATGCAAACAGTGAGAGTAGGGCCAATGCAAAGGACTTGGATATACTTATATCTATGCTTAAACCAAACAAGAATGAAAGAGCTTTGGATATTGGCACTGGGCCGGGATTTGTGGCAATTAGAATGGCAGGCAAAGTTGCACTCTCCGTTGGGTTGGATATGACCGAACATATGCTTGACATAGCCGTTAAAAAGACGGAGAATAACCCAAATGTTATATTTGTCAGAGGAGATGCGCTTTCACTCCCTTTTCCGGATGAATCTTTTGATATAGTGACCTGCAGGAGAGTAGCTCACAATATAAAATCGCAGGGAAGGTTTATCGAAGAGGTAAGAAGGATTCTTAAAAAAGGTGGAAAATTCGGCATAACTGATCTCCTAAAACCAATTGGAGATAAATTTGATATAATTAATAAGCTGGAGAAGGTAAGAAATCCCTCTTACCAAAGTTCTTATTCACTCGATTACTGGCTTAAATTAATGAAGTCAAACGCATTGGATGTTAATGATTTTAAGACGTTTGATATCCGTGAAACATTTGAGTCATGGCTGTCACCTATCAGCATAAACAGTCAGGCTGGTAGAAAGGCAAGGTCTATAATAAATAAGAATATTGACTATTTCAAGGATGTTTTCAGATATGACAATGAGTCAGATTCATTTAATAAAACAAGATTTATTATAATAGCAAGTAAGTAACGGTAAATAGATGTTGCTCTTTGGCAAATCTATCTTTGTTCTTTATTCATTGCACAAGATAAGCTTGGCTTTACTATAATCAACCAGACCGTCAAATCACTCTTCTAGAAGCTGAACTTCTTCATAGCCTTTTGTTAGGCACTTTTGATGCTTCTGCCTGTTTTTGTCTGTAATTTGGTTGGTATTTTGTATGGTGAGTTAAATGCTAATCTACTGAAATAAATAAGAAACTTTTTATATACTTTGATATTTACAATACAAGTTATGATATCAGCGTTTTTATCAGAATCCAGTCTACAGGACTCAGATATTAAGGATTTTGTTTCAAAGAAACTTGATATTATAAACAATGTGCAAATCTGCCTCGCTAAGAACGGAGATATAATACTTTTGCCGGTTGATTTTCCAAAATCCATACTTTCTGTGTTATACGCTCTCTCTCTTGCGGATTATGTGCTGTTTGAGATAGGCCCGGAGATAAATTCATTGACGGCGGAATTGGCTTTATGTATTGAGAACTCCGGTATCCAAAAAGGTTACTCTGTATTAAAGGACTCATCTGACTTGGTTTCATTTGATAAATTCTTCTCTAAATATAAGGTAGGTGTCTTTAACAAGATACATAATATAAATGAAATAGAACAAAAATCAGAGAAACGGACATCTGGATTTAAATATGTTTCAGTAGACAAGCATTTCATAGTAAAAGGGATAGGCTCTGTAATAATAGGTTTTATTGCAGGGGACAGCGTATCAAAAGGGGATAGGCTGTATCTGCTGCCTTCACTGAAGCAGTGCAGTATAAAAAGTATACAGATAATGGATATAGACAGCAATTCAGCGGATACTGGGGCACATGTCGGGCTTTCATTAAACAATGTGTCTGAATCAGATCTCTCGTCTAATTATGCTGTTTCATCATTGAATCAGGTTTACAGCGAATTGGATGTGAAAGTGAAAGTTTTGGATTTTTATAAAGAGAACCCCTTCTCAAAACAGCTTTCATTTGCTTTTTTTGGGGAGAACTTGAGTCTTAATTTAATAAAAGAAAACGATAAAGTGAAGGCCAGATTTAATAAGGCAATACCCATAGTAAAGGGAAGATATCTGCTTGTTGACCCTAGTTTATCAATAGGCAGAAACAGAATCGTAGGCGAATTTGAGATACCTTAAAATATATCAGGCACTTTTTCTATATTACTATAATAATGAAATGCTCTTTTTATCCCTTCATCAGCTGTTATCTCTGCTGAAAATCCAAGTTTTTCTCTGCTTTTAGATGTATCTGCATGCACCACATCAACATAGTTTTTGAGTGGATTTTCCACGTTTTTTCTTTTTATATCTTTGCCGATGATATTTTCAATCTTTTCTATTATCTGGTTGAATGAATAGGCATTACCTGTACCTACGTTGAATATCCCGTTTAGTTCGCTTTTTGATGCTATAATATTGGCTTTTACAACGTCATCTATATTTACAATGTCTCTTCTTTGTGATCCGTCTCCGTATATTATTACTGGCTTGTCAAGCATCGCTTTCCATATTATCTGTGATACCATATTCGCAAACTCCTTCTTGCTTTCTTCTCTGTCTCCGTAAACGCTGAAGTATCTGAGTCCGCAGTATTTAAGGCCATACATCTGACTGAAAAGATTCGCCAGCCTTTCCATCGAATATCTTGCTTCTGTATAAAAATCTTTTACCATAGGTTGCATCGTTTCAATATGCGGTGGATTATATCCGTTATAGATAGAAGAACTGGATGCGAATACAAGCTTGCAATCATTTTTAATACAGTATTCCATAACAGACATAAACTCATAAACAGCCTTCCACACAAGTGAATTATCCTTTCTGTACATCGGCGTAGAAGAGTATATGCCTTCGTGAAATACTATATCTGCTTCTCCAAGTTTGTTTATATCTGATACGTTTGCCTTTAAAAAGCTCACTTTATCCTCTATCTTTTCTATGTTCTTTTTGTCACCAGTATTAAGTTCATCTATTATAGAAACCTCATATCCTTCACTAACTAATTTTTCAGCGATATGCGAACCAATAAAGCCTGCTCCTCCTGTTACAACTGCCTTCATAATATCTATAGCGTATTATTTTTTAAATGCTTTTATCATTTTCAAGAATATAGCTCTCTAAATCTTCGGCGTTTATCATTGGTTTTTTTACCCTATTCATATCATCTATCGCAATCCTCTGGCACGCAGTACTTATGAATGCATCTATCTGTATAAACTCATTTAACCTTTCAAAATTTATCTCATCGGCAACAACCGAGTAGACTTTCTTGCCCTCTTTCCTCAGTCTTTCCTTTAGAATTTTTGATCCGTAAGTCTGTCCGGATTTGGTGGATTCAACGAACATTATTCTATTGCCAGTTATTACCGCACCTATTCCCTGCATTATTCTTTTACGGTATTTATCGGCAACTTCGCTGCTTATCCTCTCTATATTTTCCGTCTCCGGATCTGCAGTTATAACCGTTTTTCCGTATTTTAGCGGTATTCCAAGTACATGGAACATCCCCTGCTCGAAAGCAAGCGTCGCATCACAGTCGCTACAGTCTGCAGCATATACATCACACCCAAGTATTTGACCGGGATACATAGCTCTGTAAAGCGACTGTTTTACAATGAATTCCTTGTCCTTTATCCTATCTCTAAAATCATTCATTTGGTCTATAAATTGTATTGCCGCAACAAGGTTTATTTTTTTATAAGGTTTTATCTCCTCATATATCCTTTTCACGAATACATCACTTAGTTTTCCCTTGAATCTCGATTCTGCAAATATTACTTCCATATGCTTTGAACTAAATTATTTATATTAAGGTAAGCTATTTATACATAATAAGAATATCTAATACAATCTATGGAAGTGAAATTTGTAGTAAGTGATCCAAAAACCGGAAAGTCTATTAAAAAGGTATTGGAAAGTGAAAAAGTTGACCAGTTATTTGGTAGGAAAATCGGAGAGGAAATTGATTTATCTATTGTCGGACTTGATGGTTATTCTGCTGTAATAACCGGCGGAAGCTATATGACAGGGATGCCAATGTCTAAGGATTTGGATGGTTCCGGCCTTAAGAAAGTTCTGATAGGTAAGGACCTTGGAAATCGCACTGATGTAAGAAAGAGAAAAAGCATAGCTGGAAATGCAGTCGGACAGTTTACTTCTCAGTTAAACGTGAAAATAACAAAATACGGCGATAAAGCTTTGGAGAATGCAGAAACTTCTAATGGTTAAAGATATAACTATTGATATAGTTGGTAATTTTGCCGACGGGAAAACCACGCTTGTAAAAGCCATAACGAGTGAATCAACACTGCGTCACAGCGAGGAAAAGAAAAGAGGTATAACAATAAGATTGGGGTATGCCCATTTTATGATATATAAATGTGATTCCTGCCTTTCATTCAGCAGATCTGAGAAGTGTGAATCCTGCGGTTCAAAAGCCAGTCTTTATTACAGAGTTTCATTAATAGACTCTCCTGGACATAAGACATTAATGACAATAATGTTAAGTGGGGCCACTATAGTTGACGGCGCAGTTTTAGTAATAGCCGCAAATCAGAAATGCCCTCAGCCACAGACACAAGAACATGTAGAAGCTTTGCGTATAATGGGTATAAAGAATTTGGTTGTTGCACAGACAAAGATAGACGTTGTAGGGAAGGACAGAGCTAAGGAGAGCTATAATGAGATAAAAGAATTTCTTTCTGCAAACGGCTATGAAAATGCTGCTATAATACCTGTTTTTGCCTCTCAAAATGTGAATATAACACAGCTTATACAGGAGATAGGCAGGTTTGATGTAGTACAGGAGGAGGAAAAGAAGACCGAATTTGTTGTCGTCAGAAGTTTTGATATAAACAAGCCTGGTACCGAAATAAACGATCTAAAAGGGGGAGTTATAGGTGGCGGTTTGAAATCTGGAAAACTGGAGATAGGTGATGATATAATAGTCTATCCCGGTGTTTTTGTGAAAAATACTTGGAAACCCTTAAAAAGTAAGGTTATTAGCATACACAGTGAATTCAGCAAAGAAAAATATATATATAGGGGTTTAATGGTCGGATTAGAAACAGGTCTTGATCCATCAATTGCCAGAAGAGACAGCCTAGCCGGATCCCTAGTGGTAAAGGATGACAATGTACCAAATTTCAAGAATAGGATATCTATAAATTATATTCCGATAGAAGGGAAGTTTAATAAACCTATACAAAAAGGCGAAATAGTTCTCCTGAATGTTCTTGCATCAAAGGTTCTTGGTACTGTTGTGTCGCAGCTCCAGAATAAGCTCGTTATAAATCTCGAAAATTCATATCTTCCTTATTTTCTGGAAGATCTAGCAATAGTGTCAAGGAAGATAAACAATGTCTGGGTTCTTGCAGGGTCGGGCAAGATATATGAATGAGGTTCTGGTAGACACAAATATAATGGTGTACCTTTTTGACAGGAAAGCCGACTTAAGGGAGATGCTTGATAGTTTCTTTCAGTCTCCTTTCAGTGTTATAACACTAAAAATCTGCATAAATGAACTTTCTTCAATAAAAAGAAATGACGTAAGAGAATTTTTCATAAATTATGGTATAAATATTTTAGATTATGGCGACAGCAAGGTAGCTGATGATGTTATATTAGAGGCATGCAAAAAAAATGGATACCTACTTTTAACAGAGGATAGAATCCTTATAAAAAGATCCGAAAAGAATGGCATAAAAACGTTGAGCTTTGCAGGCAGAACCCTGAAGTTTAATGCATAAATAAATGTTTATAAAAGTGAGCCGGAAAACCAACGATTTGAATCGTGGGATGAAAGAGAAATTCGGATAAACAATTAGCATGTAAAACAAAATAAAAGATATACTGGCAATAAGCGCCTACAAATCTAAAATCTATACAGATACATACAGAAAGCTTCTTGGAGCAGATTCATTCAAATGCTACCATACAAGGCTGAAAGCGCTGGTATGATGGTTGTAAAGGTAAATGCAAGAGATATATCAAGGAATGCATTAACTGTGGTAATCTTCAGGAAATGCTGCTGTTTGAAAGAATATACAACTGTAATAAATGCGGATTACAAATAGATAAAGATATAAACGCAAAAATAAATATAATCAATAGAGCTACCATCGGACAGATGGAAAGTCACGCTCAGGGAGATTCAGTAAGCCCTCAAAAGGAGGCAGGAATCAAAGAACTGAGAACCGGTAAAACACATCCTTTGTAGGATGTAGTGAGCACATTAAACAAAGGAAACCCACAGAATTTATTCGTGGAAGGATGTCACATATTTGTAGCGGGAGAAAATAAAATCATGGAAAATGATATTATATTTGTCGGCAAGAAACCAGTTATGTCATATGTAATGGCAATACTAACACACATGAATTCCGGTAATAATCAGGTCATAATAAAAGCAAGAGGATCTGCCATATCAACAGCTGTGGATATATCTCAGGTCACAATGAATAAGTTCATGAAGGATCTGAAAGTGTCAAATGTGGAATTGGGTACCGAGGAGCTTACAGACAAGGAAGGCAAGAAGAGAAATGTTTCCTTTATATCAATAGGTATGAAGAGGCAGTAAATGATAAATAAAAATGATTTTGTAATGATTAATTTTGTCGGCAGGATAGCCTCAACAGGTCAGATATTTGATCTTACTGATAAGGAAGTAGCGGAAAAGGAGAACATTAAAGGAGATTATAACTTTTCACCAGTTCTTGTGATAGCAGGCAGCAACTATGTATTATCAGCCATATCAGACTCGCTTATAGGTAAAAATATAGGGGATAAATATAATCTGGATGTTAAGCCAAAGGACGGTTTCGGAGAATTTAACAAGAACCTAATAAAAACATACGGTATATCAGTTTTCCATAGCAGCAATATAAACCCATCGGTTGGGGATGTTGTAATGCTTGATAATAAGATGGCGACTGTCTTATCAGTCAATAGTGGTAGGGTGATGGTAAGCTATAATCATCCGCTTGCGGGTAAAGAGCTTATATATGATATTTCTATCCTTTCTTTGGTGGAAAACAGCAATGACAAATGCTCTGCGATATTTGAGCATTATAGCGGCAAAAAACCGGATAAGGTTGAAATAAATGAAAACACGGTTTCAATTGATACAAAAGAGGATATAAAGCCGTATATAAGTGACAGCATATCAATGGACATCCAGAATTATATAAACAAAGATTTTAAGGTTAATATACGGAAAAACAAGTAAACAGCTTTAAAAAAGGTGAGCGGGAAATTCTGTATTTCCCACACGTTTTAGCGGTTGGTACAATGTCACTTTGTGTATACTTTTATATATTAACTGAGATAAAATAATATGAGAGGTTGCTTTTATGGATGAAATGCAGGTTGATAACCCTATAAGTCAGGGAATAAAAGGGATAAGGTATGACTCAAGTAAGACCAAGGAATTTGATAAGTCTTTGGAGGAACTTATTGCTTCAAGGCGTGCAAATATAAAAGTTGTAGGAGTAGGTGGATCAGGAAACAATACGCTTAGCAGAATGTTCGAAGTCGGTATAAAAGGAGCTGAGTTTATAGCAATAAACACGGATGCAGCCGATCTACTTTGCACTCCTGCGGACAAAAAGATACTTATAGGTAAGGAACTTACAAACGGACTGGGAGCAGGGGCTGATCCTTCAGTTGGAGAAGCGGCCGCAAAAGAACAGGAGCAGGAAATAAAAGAGGCATTACAGGGCGCAGATCTCGTTTTTATATGTTGTGGTATGGGAGGCGGGACTGGTACCGGTGCAGCGCCTGTAACTGCGGCGATTGCAAAAAAGATCAATGCTCTTACGATAGCAGTCGTAACACTTCCATTCAAGGCAGAGGGCAAGAGAAGAATGAACTCCGCACTTAATGGCGTTGAAAAATTGAAAAACACTGTTGATACTCTTATAACGGTTCCAAATGAAAAGTTAATGGCAATAGCGCCAGGTCTACCTTTACCAATAGCGCTTAAGGTAGCCGATGATGTACTTACCAATGCTGTAAAGGGAATAACTGAGCTTATAACAAAGCCAGGTTTGATAAATGTTGATTTTGCAGATGTAAAGAGAATAATGTCAAATGGTGGAGTCGCTCTTATAGGCACAGGGGAAAGCGATGCAAAAGATAAGAAATTGGAGAGCGTTGTGGAGAAGGTTTTAAACAATCCTCTTATAGATGTAGACGTCTCTACCGCAAAGGGCATGCTTATTGATGTAAGCGGAGGGCCATCGCTTACGCTTGAGGAGGCTAATAAACTTGTTGATTTAATAGGACAGAAATTGCCGGATGATATAAATATAATCTGGGGCGCGCATATATTTTCGGATCTTAAAAATACAGTTAAGGTTCTTGCAATAATAACGGGAGTTTCCTCAAAGCAGATAAGCGGAAAATCAATAGCTGAGGACCAGCAGTTAAAGGAGAAAAGAGAAGTGGAAGATGAGCTTGGTATAACCTTTTTAAGCTAATTTTATGGATGAGAATAAGAGTCTTGGGGATGCAAATCTCAGCGGGGAAAATAGGGAAAGCCAGCCGCAAGATCAAGCGAAAACAGGAACAGATAATACGGCTTCACAGAGCGCACAGCCAGTGAAAAATGAAGTAAGCCAGGAGCAGAAACCTGTTCAGAAACCAATAATCACTCCGAATCCTTCAAAGACTAACGTTAAAAAGAGAAGATTTCATCTCTATCACATAAAAAATGCAATCAAGAAGGCTCATCCTCTTAATATAAAGGCAAAGCTGGAGCACTACAGATTTGAATACAGCAGGATACTTCATCTTGCGAGAAAACCAACAAAACAGGAATTCAAGGAGCTTTCGATTATGGTTATAGTCGGAACTTTTATAATAGGTATTCTTGGATTTATAATACAGATGATTATACAGTTTATGTAGTTTATTCTTTTATTATCTCGTTATTTTAGTGTTTTATCGTATGTAAATGGTAGTCGTTAAATAGTTTTAATTCTTTTTAGTAATAGTATGTCTATGAAAGAGAATATGAGCGTTTCAGTTGATAAAAATGTGCTAAATTTAGTGGATATGTTTCGTGGCGAAACCCCCAGAATCAAGTTTATAAATGATTCAATAAAAAGAGGATTGGGCCTATTTGAGGCGCTCTGGATATTCAAGGAGGAAATAATAGATATTGGGATGACAAATCGTATAATCGCAAAGGTGGGCAGGAGTTCGGTAAGGCCTTTGCATAAGCATTCGGGTTTTCTTACAATAACACAGGAAACGCTTGAGTTCTACACAAGGAAACTCGACAAGCCTATATTACTGATAAACAAAAGCAGCATATCAAATATATCTGTAGGCTATGACAATGCCTTCAAGGAATCTTTTTACCCTTATTCTCCTCCACTTAAGATAGTTTTCGATAGAAAAACAATATACCTATTTTTGAGACTACCTGGTGAAAAGAAATTCCGCGGAGATGATGGTCTTTTTATCGGCCTTATAAGGGACTGATATGGAAGAAAAATTAAACAAGGCCGATGAATTCAAAAAATTGTTATCTAGTGAAAAAGGGCTTTCAGAAAAGGAAGCTGGAGAAAGGATTGATAAATACGGCTATAACGAGATTCCCGATAAAAAGGTAAATCCCATAAAGAAATTCATCCTAAAGTTCTGGGGCCCGATACCTGCAATGCTTTATATTGTTATAGTCATGTCCTTCTTTCTGTCAAAATACATAGATGCATACATAGTTATAGGCCTTCTTTTTTTTAATGGAGTAGCGGGGTTCTTAGAGGAATTCAAGGCAGATAACACCCTTGAACTTTTGAAAAACAAGCTTTCAGTAAATGTTAATGTGGAGAGAGATTTGGATTGGAAAAAAATACCTGCTAAAATGCTTGTACCTGGCGATATAATACGGGTTAGGCTAGGAGATATAGTACCTGCCGACTGTCTAATAATTGAAAGTGATTACCTTTCAGTTGATCAATCAATGCTTACCGGAGAATCACTTCCGGTAGACAAAACCAATGATGATGTAATATACTCCTCATCAATGGTCAGAGAGGGGGAAGCGACAGCACTTGTTCTAAAAACCGGAGTCAAAACCGCGTTTGGGAAAACCGCAGATCTTGTGAGGATTGCCCGCGGAAGAATTCACTTGGAGGACGATATATTAAGGATGCTAAAATACCTTATTTATATAGATTTGGTGCTTATAGCAGCGGTTTTTATTGTTTCCTTTCTTTCAAAGATAAGCCTGCTTAGTATAATACCATTCTCCTTGCTGATACTTCTTGCATCCGTACCCGTTGCGCTTCCTGCGGCATTTACAGTGGCAATGGCATATGGCACAGAAAGACTGTCCTCCAAAAATATTCTTGTTACAAAGCTGGAAGCTATAGAAGAGGCATCAACTATGAATGTAGTATGCTTAGATAAGACTGGCACTATAACAGCAAATCAGCTGTCCGTTTCCGAACCATGGAGCTATGGTAAATTCTCAAAAGAGGAGGTTCTTTTTTACGGTTCAGTTGCATCAAGAAGCGAGGATAATGATGAGATAGACAAAGCAGTTATAGACGGATTCAAGAAATATGACACTGGTAAATTTGAAAAGGATTACAAGTTTATAAAGTTCATGCCTTTTAGTCCCGCAACAAAGGTCTCACAGGCAGATGTTGTGCTGAACGGAAAAAAAATATCGGTAATAAAGGGATTTCCTGCAGTTATAACCAAAAAATGTGGGCTTGGTTCTGTTGATTTAAAGAAAGTGGAGAAAACAATAAAAGATCTCTCATCAAAGGGCTTTCGTGTCATAGCGGTCGCAGCAAAGCTTTCCAGTAAGAATCTCTGGTCATTTGTGGGTTTGATACCACTTAATGATAAACCAAGAAAGGATAGCAGAACACTCATAGAAGAGCTTAAAAATTTGGGTATAAAGGTAAAGATGCTTACCGGTGACAATATAGACACTGCAAAGGAGATAGCTGCAGAAGTCGGCATAGGTGATAAGATACTAGATGTAAATACGCTTGAAGGCATGGATGAAAAGACAATGTCAAAGCTGGTATTGGAACATGACGGTTTTGCAGGTGTTTTTCCAAAAGATAAGTTTATGATCGTAAAAGCACTGCAGGACAGTGGCTATCATGTCGGTATGACTGGTGATGGTGTAAACGATGCACCAGCACTTAAGCAAGCGGAGGTAGGTATAGCAGTTTCAAACGCAACAGATGTCGCAAAGAGCGCTGCAACAATAGTTTTGACTTCACCCGGGATAGAACCTATAGTCAATGCCGTTAGAGAAAGTCGTTCAATCTTTGAGAGGATGATAAGCTACACATTAAACAAAGTCACAAGGATATTCCAGATAGCATTCTTCTTATCAATAGTCTTTATTATTCTAAGGTTCCTGCCAATAAGAGCAATCCAGCTTATACTTATGATATTCATAAATGATATAGGTAGTATAACACTATCTACCGACAAGGAAAGCTATTCAAAGAAACCGGATACCTGGAACATAAAGGCTATACTGTATGCTGCTGGAATATTCGGAGTTATGTCAATAATAGAGGTCAGCCTACTCGCTTTTCTCGGACTTACATACTTTCATATGGGCCACGGCGAATTTGAGAGTTTTATGTTTGTTGCGTTTATATTCTCAATAGAGGCATTGCTACTCTCAATAAGGGCAAGAAAAAGGTTTTTCCATTCAAGGCCGAGCATACCTGTTATTATGCAGATAGTAATTGCCTTTATAATCACATGGGTGATAGCACATTTCGGTATACTTATGCAGAGTGTAAACAATTATTATATCCTTGTAATCTTTGCGTTCTCCATAGGATTTTTGGTTATAACTGATTTTATCAAGATCTTTATTTATAAACATGATAAAGAGTTTTCACTTCTTTGACTATGAAAAAAAGTTATGGTGTTTTCTTATTGTCATTTATAGCATCTATTCTGATTTATGTGTCAATTCATGATTTTAATTTTCTGTATACTGCTTTTGTACTTGCGCTTTTTTCATCAACTCTTTTTCTGTTTTATGTCTCTAAAAAAGCATATTTCTATATTTCATTCTTTATCGTGGCCGTTTTAATCTTTTCAGGCCTGATTCCGTTCCTTTGGGCGGTCGAGATACTGGCAGTCAGTTTGATTATGCAGTCTATTCTTATAAGGGGACTTTCTTTTAGGGCGAAGAAATTAAACAGAAATTTGGAGGTTAGAAGGGATATTGCTCATATAATCCTGGGAAGCATTTTCCTTTTTATAATATATGAGCACTTTATATCTTTTTCCGTATTTTTGATTCTCATAGGAATATTATCCGCTTATTTCGCTTTTGTTTACAGTGATAAAGCAAATATAATAAGAGGCATGTTCGAAAGAAACGGTGTAATCTTCGGGTCTGGTGCGCTTTTTATGGGAGCTGGCGCTCTGCTTTTAATCGGTTTTGTACATGGTTTTGACATTTTATTTGTAGGCTTATTTGCGGTCTTAGTTTCGGATCCGATTGCTACTATAATAGGGATAAAGATGAAAAATAATGTGGGAAATAAATCACTATACGGCAGCACTGCATTCTTTCTGTCTTTACTTGTACCATCTGTAATATTTCTTGGTTGGGTTGGGATCATTTTTTCAGCTGTTGTCATGCTTGCAGAGCGCTTTAGCCCTGTTGATGATAATATATTTATACCTATAATAGCAACGTTGTCTCTTTTGTTCTACAGTTTAATTTAAATTCAATGAATATAATCAAAGTAAATGGCAAATCTGTTTTCAAGTGAGGTTTTCATCGAGTTTTCAACTTTGCTTATACTTATTCTAACGGTTCCTTTGGCTTCGCTTATGACCTATAAATACGTAAAGAAAAAGGGCAAAAGTCAGCTTTACTGGTCTATTGGATTATGGCTGTTTGCATTAGGGGTTTTGCTGGAGGTTTTATTTGCATTCAATATCTACAATCAAGTACTGATTAAAGCTTATCTTATATCAGTTGCTCTTCTGGTAAGTTTTCTTGCATTGGGTTCGGTTGTTCTTTTAAAGAACAAAAAAGTACTGCTTTATTACAGTATATTCCTAGTAATATCCGCATTTTTTGTATTATATTCATTAATAGCGTCAAACATAGTAAATGTTTTGACGGACCATGTTGTTTATGGGATTCTGCCAATTTTGGTTGTTATCTCCTCTTCGATTATGACATTCCCGGCCGCTGCAATTCTTATAGCAGTAGCAGTTATATCATACAGAAAGACATCAAATAAGAAGATGTTATCCATAATAGCCGGCGTGATTATAGTAAGCGCAGCAGGCTCTCTTTATATAGCTCATTTTCCTACGTTTTTATATTACTCCGAGTTTATTGGTATACTGCTTCTTTGGCTTGGTTTTATATAAAATCTAGCATAGAAAAATATAAAAACGATAAAAAAGTTAAATATAATGCCAGCAAAATTCATAGTAGTTCTAGGTTCAATAATGAGCGGACTCGGGAAAGGAGTTGTTTCATCTTCTATAATGAAGATCTTAGACATGTACGATTTTAATGTTCTTCCCATAAAATTCGACGGTTATCTGAATTACGACTGCGGAACCATGAATCCATACCGACATGGTGAAGTATTTGTGCTGGATGATAAGGGTGAAGTAGACATGGACTTCGGCACATATGAGCGTTTTCTAAACAGGAATCTTACCAGCAATGCTTCAATAACCGGTGGAAAGTTATTCGGTGAGATAATAGAAAAGGAGAGAAAGGGAAGTTTTCTTGGGCAGGATGTTCAGGTTATCCCACATCTTACAAATGAGATACTACAGAAAGTTAAAGATTTTGCTTCTTATAACAAACTTGATTTTGTAGTTATAGAAGTAGGAGGAACAGTCGGTGATCTGGAAAACGGCTATTTCATAGAAGCAATGAGACAGCTTTCTCTGAAGGAAGATGCAGTATTCATTGATGTTACATATATTCCGAGATTAAAAACTGTAGGTGAACAGAAAACAAAGCCTACTCAATCAGCATTTAGATCTTTGATGGCGATGGGCATAACTCCTGATTTTTTAATCTGCAGAACTGATGGTGAGATGGCAGACGGCATAAAGACTAAGCTTGCGATGTTCACGAATCTCGATGAGAACAGGATAATAAACGATCCGGATATGGATTCACCATATCAGCTGCCGAATTATCTTATAGAGCAGGGATTCGACAGAACTCTTCTACATATTTTAAACTATGACAGTAGAAAAATAAACAACAAAAAACTTTCAAATTGGAATGCGAATGTTGAAAACATTGTAAGGAAGGACTATAAAACTGTGAATATAGCGATAGTCGGAAAGTATGTGGAATTAAAGGATTCATACGTAAGTGTAAGGGAAGCTATTATGCATGCCGGCGGAAAGCTTTCATTAAAGCCAGTGATAGAATGGATAGAATCCGAGAGGCTGGAGAAGGAGAAACCAGAGGTTTTGCTTCATAAGTTTGACGGAATAATAGTACCAGGCGGCTTCGGAAAGAGAGGGATCGATGGGATGATAAATGCAATAGAATATGCGAGAGAAAATAAGATCCCTTATCTAGGGCTTTGTTTGGGAATGCAGCTAATGGCAATAGAATTTGCAATAAATGTGTGCAAACTAAAGGGTGCAAATTCAACAGAATTTAACCCAAAAACAAAATACAATGTGATAGATATTCTGCCTTCGCAAATTTCCGTGGATAAAAAGGGTGGTACTATGAGGCTGGGAGCTTGGGATATGCTTATAAATGACAGAAAATCAATAGCTTTCAATTCCTACAGAAAGCGGATTATATCAGAAAGGCATAGGCACAGATATGAATTTAACAATAAATTCAGGAATTTACTTGAAAAGAAAGGTCTGAGAATAACTGCTACAACTAAGGATGGAAAACTTGTTGAGATCATTGAATGGGCTGACGGCTTCGGAATAGCCACTCAGGCGCACCCCGAATTAAAATCAAGAATAGAGTCGCCTGCACCTCTTTTTATTTCATTTCTTAAGGCCGCAAGCAAAGGAAATATATATAAATGAAAAGGGAAACAAACTTATATGGCTGAAGAAGAAAAGGAAGAAAAGTGCGGATGCGGTTGCGGATGTGACTGCGATTGTTCTGATTGATTTTCCTGAGTTTTGCAAAATTTTATAAAGGATTAGATACTCTGTATTAAGTGGTTTTATGGCCTATAAATTTTCTTGTAGAGCAACAGGTCTTGACTGCGACTTTACGGCAGAAGCTGAAACAATTGAAGAGTTGATGCCAAAAATTGCGGAGCATGGGAAACAGGCCCATGGAATGGCAGAAATCTCGGATGAGACTATGCTAAAAGTCAAGACAGCAATAACTGAGGAGCCTAGCAGTGAATCTGCCGGCAGCGAAGAAAAAGCTGACGAGACTTCTGGTTCTCAGTAAAAAAACATTTTTTTCGGGGTTTTCCCCCTTTATTTTTTAAAAGTATTTATACTCATTTTAATCTAATAGAAAAATGGAAAATGAATTAAAATCAGCTCTTGAATCAAAGCTTTTAGAAAAAGGAATAGTCCCAAAGCAGGCAGATTATTTATCGAATAAACTTTTAAAGTTTAATTATCTTGCTACTATTTTGTTGGAGAGAATTTCAAAGTACGGAGAGAGTATAAAAAACAATAAACCCGGTTTTTATGCAAAGGCATTTGATTCAATAAGCAATTATAATTTTCCAGAGTCTGCAGATTATATCTCTAAAAGGCTTTTCTCTAGCACAGATGCAGATATAGAAAAGAAATTAAATGTTATCGGCAATAGTACCGTT
The DNA here is from genome assembly GCA_037443005.1 of archaeon. Classification (GTDB taxonomy): domain Archaea; phylum Nanobdellota; class Nanobdellia; order Parvarchaeales; family Parvarchaeaceae; genus Parvarchaeum. Next base: position 20,874 of record JBBIPE010000007.1, on the reverse strand, counting down.
TCTGGTTACGTGAATTTGCTTGATATTGCATACAAACGTTCTCATGGAGTAGAGTTTATTGAAAAACTGCTTTCCTCGGATAAAATAAATCTAAATCTGGCAAAGAAACTTATAGCAGAGGACGTTGACAAGCGCGGTATACGGGGAGTTCTTCCAAAAGAGCTTTATTTTAGTATTTTTTGAGTTTTTCCCTGTTCTTTATATAGACGTTTCTTACCTTCAGCATGTGCTTGCACGGCATACCGTAGTATTGGAATGATTCGCATGTGCAGCTTCCGTTTACTATATACATTGAACTGTAAAGGTACTGTACCTCTACTTTGTGAAAGCAGCCTTTCATACTTTCGCTTTCAGAGTATGCGGATATATCAATTTCCCTTCCTTTGATATTTAATCCGTATATCCTTGTTGTTTTATCTGTTGATATTACCAGAGGATCACCGATTATGCTATCAAGCGTAAAACATCTTTTTTCATTGTCTTTCATATTCTAAATGATAAGTATTAGTATTAAAATTTAATCATTTTAACGCCGTTTATCTCGCTGTTTTTCATCTCTTCAAGTGTAGAATTAATTTCATCTAGTTTTATCGTACTGTACTGCGGTTTTATGTTCAGGTTGTTTGCCAGTTTAAGATATTCAAGCATATCTTGTCTTGTATAAGCTTCAACGGAAAGCAGCATCTTTTCATGGAAAAGCTGTGAGTCATAATCTATCTTGATTTCTCCATCTATGTGTATACCGGCTACTACTACTCTTCCGCCAGGTTTTATGATATTCAGAGCATTCATTACTGGGACAGAGGAAGGCGCAAATATTATGGCATTTTCTATATCCTTGTCCTTTAGGTTTTCGAATACGTTTCCGTTTTTAGGAGAAAAGGTAAAATCAGCTCCAAGCTCCTTTGCGAGCTTTAAATGATTCTCATTTCTGCTTACTATAATTACTTTGTGGCCGAGTTTTTTTGCCAGTTGTAGAGTTAAATGCGCAGATCCACCAAAACCAAACATCGCTATAGTGCTGCCTGCAGAGGAATTCGAAAGCTTAAATGCCCTATAGCCTATAACCCCCGAACAAAGTAACGGTGCTATTTCCTCATCTTTTAGTCCATTTGGTAATTGAAATACAAATCTGCTGTCTGCTACAACATATTCCGAATAACCTCCTCTTTTTGAGAAACCCGTAAATTCCTTATTTTTGCATAGGTTTTCTCTGCCACTTATACAATACTCACAGTTGCCACAGGATCTGTATAGCCACCCTAAACCTACCCTAGTACCAACTTTAAGATTCTCTACGCTATTTCCCGCCTTTTCAACAACTCCGACAATTTCATGTCCTGGCACTATGCCATTTACATCTTTTTTCAAATCGCCTTCCAGAATATGCAGGTCAGTTCTGCATACTCCGCAGACACTGACCTTCAAAAGTATCTCCCCATCTTCTAATTCTGGTATATCTACTTCCTTTATTTCTAATCTGTTTTTTCCATTTTCCGAAACTATAACCGCGGATTTTGTTTTCATATTATATGTCTTTTTTTAATACTATATATAAGTATATCTCGCACTTTATTGAATTATAAATAAATATATCCTATAAGATTCTTTTATAACAAATGGCAATTACATTTTCTGATTTTAAGGATATAGGTTTTATAAGCAATCAGCTTACCTCTTCTTTAATACACAAAAACGGAGATATTCTCTGGCTTTGCTTTCCAAGGTTTGACTCCGATCCAAGCATAGCCTATATACTTGATGAAAACAATGGCGGGATGTTCAAGATAAGCCCTACATCAGAGTTCTCTTCACAGCAAAAATATATAGCACCAAATGTCCTAAGCACAAGCTTCAAAACCACCAGCGGCAGTGCCAGTTTAACTGATTTTTTGATTCCCGGAAAAGCAATACTTGTAAGAGAAGTCTCTTCAGAAACAGATTTGGAGTTAAATTTTTTCCCAATTTTTAATTTTTCCCGGAACAATTACAATTACATTGAAAAAGACGGCAAGTTTATCTTCGATAATAAAAATGGGAAGGGAAGGTTAGTACTGGAAATTTATCCTTCATATGAGAAGAAATCTGACAGGCTATGGAGAATACCAAAAGGAAACACGCAGGTTATACTTTCTTTTTATCCGTCAGCGGAAGTTTATGATTTAGAAGCGGTAAACAATTCCCCGTCAAACCTTTTAAGATCGCTTGATTCTGTCATAAAATACTGGGGATCTTATACAGAGAGGATAAAACTGTCTTTTAAAGACAGGGAATTAGAAGATTTTAATCCGCTTGTAAAAGCATCCGTATTCACTATCTTAGGACTGACATACTCTCCTACAGGCAGTATAATAGCCGCACCTACTGCTTCTTTGCCGGAAGATCCTGGTAGAGATAGAAACTGGGATTACAGGTATGTTTGGGTCAGGGATTCAGCAATAATGGCTTCAGTATTATGTAGTTCCGGTCTAGCGGTAGAAGGAAGAAGAGCATTAGAATTTCTGTTCAGCATGGTTGATTACTCCGGTAAGCCGCTTTATAATCTTTACAAGGTTGACGGCACAAAAATATACGGAGAGAAGTACATAAACTCATTGAATGGATTCATGAATTCAAAACCTGTAAGGATAGGAAATAGGGCAACCAATCAGATACAGCTTGATGTAGAAGGGGAGTTCCTCTATGCTGTTAAAAGATATTTTGAAGTAACTAAAGACAAGGAGTTTATCCAGAATAATCTAAAGGCTATAGAGTATATCTCTGACTGGCTGGCCGACAACTGGCAGTTAGCCGATTCAGGAATATGGGAAAAACCAGAGGATCATGAGTATTCACATTCAAAAGTCATGATTTGGGTTGCATTAGATGCTGCAGGTTTTCTTGTAAAAGAATTAGGAGGAAAAGATAGATGGGAAACAACAAGGACGGAAATAAAGGAGTGGGTGCTTTCAAACTGTGTTAAAAACGGTTGTTTCGTAACATTTCCTGGAAGCAGCGAAATAGAAGCACAGATTCTTTCCTTTCCTATATACGGGTTTGTTGATTTTAATGACAAGGTTTTTTTGAACACGCTTAAACAGGTTGAAAAGAATCTGGTTGTAAAAGGATTTGTTTACAGGTATAATTTTGATCCACTTGGAAAGGCCAATCATGCATTTGTTCTGTGTTCTGCATGGCTGGCTTCTGTTTATGCCAAACTTGGAAGGAAAAAAGATGCAATCAAACTAATTGATAATGTTAAAAATATCACTGGGTCGAATAATCTTATAGGAGAGGATATAGACGTGCATAACAAGACGTTTACAGGCAATTTTCCACAGGGTTTTGTTCATGCCCTGCTTGTTCAGTCTCTGATTGATATAGACAATGCAGCTTAATCAATACTTTACTCTTTTGCCGTCTGTTAAACTTATATCCGCTCCTTCTTTTATAAAAATTGGCATTTCTTCCTTCGATTTCATGTAAACAGGCCCGTGAAATTCCTTTTTTGTGTTAAATTCCACCCATTTGCCTGCTGGAAGGTAAACCTCTCTTTCGTTTGCATTCTTTTCAATTATAGGTGCAAAGAGGAGATGTCCCCCAACCATATATTCATCATTTATTGTATACGTGTTTTCATCATCCTCAAATTCATAGAATAACGGTCTTATTATCGGATCACCGGTTTCATGGGCCTTATCGGCAAGCTCCTTTATATAATCCATAAAGAGATACCTCACCTTTATTGCGTTGAGTATACGTTCTCTCTGTTTTTCGTTCATATTGTATAACTCCTGGTCATTCCCGTCCTTGTTCTTGTGGTTTCTGAATATTGGAAAGAACGCCGACATCTGGTAGTACCTTGCTAACAGTTCAGGATCACTTCTTCCTACAAATCCGCCTATATCACAGCCTACATATGGTACACCAGATATGCTCAGGCTTAACAGTAACGGTATCTGTATTTTCATGTCTTCCCATGACGATACAGAATCACCACTCCATATTGCTGCATATTTTTGTATGCCCGCATATCCTGCCCTTGATAATATAAACCCGTTTTTCATGCCTTTGTAAGTGGCCTCCGCCTCGAAATATGCATATGCATTGTGTACAAGAGAGTGTTTTACTGTATTTTTATCGTCTATTTTATGTACCACATTGTCGTCAAATGTCTTGTTTTTTGTGAAAGCAGCTGGTTCATTCATATCAAGCCAGATTCCGTCAATTTTATAATTTTTAATCCAGTTCTTTATACTATTGGACCACCATTCTCTAGTTTTCTTGTTTAAGAAATCAGGAAATACACATTTTCCGGCCCACATATCTGCGGTATATATCTGGTTTCTTCCATATTCACAATATTTTCCGAGTCCGCTCAGAAAAACTTTATCTTTTTGATCTGCTACTATTGCGGGGTCTATTATTGTAACAATTTTAGTACCTATTTTGTGTATCTCATTTATCATGCTCTTTGGATTTGGAAAATAATCTTTATTCCATTCAAATATTTTATAGTCTTTCATGTAATCTATATCCAGGTATACTGTGTCAACATCTGTATATCTTTTGTACTCTCTTAACACGTCCAATACTTTTTCCTGAGGAAAGTAAGAATACCTTGATATCGAGTGCCCAAGCGCCCATTTTGGAATTTTAAACGGTTTTCCAGTTAAAGATACGAAATTTCTTATTATCTCCTTTATATTCTTCCCATCTATTATGAAAAATTCAGTACTTTTAGCGTATACTTTTATTTTTAGTTTGCCGTAGTTTTCAATGCCTATATCAAAAATGGTTTTTCCAGTATTGTTGATGAATACACCGAATTGTTCATTTTTTGAAGCTGTTATAAAAAAAGGTATGGAAACGTACAGGGGATCGCTGTATCTAGTATAAGCATAAGAATCAGTATTCCACATCATCAAATTAGTTCTTCTTTTATCCAAATCGAATGTTTTTTCTCCCAACCCCAAGATATGCTCTTTGATTCCTAAGTCCTTGGTTATTTCAATGTATTCATCTGTTTCATTTATTTCGAATTTCTGGTTTTTTATTTTTATCCCGTTTGTATTCAAACTTTTTGAGTTCTTTTCCTTGAAATTGAAATTTATAACTGGCTTGTGTGAGTTTATATTAACTCTTATTATATCCTTTGACTTTGAATATTCAATCTTAGTCATATTAGTGAGTATACAACCCATATTAATAAAAACATATCTTTATATATCAGAATAATGCTCTACTTTTATATGAAAGATAAAACGATTGATGAGATAATAGAACTGCTAGCGTATGCGATAACTTTTCTGCTTTATATTTTATAATCTTAGCAATAATCCATAAAAAGAAAGCTTTAAATACTAATAATTTTTATATTTAGATATGAAAAATTCCGTAATGGGAATAATTGCAGTGATTGTAGTTGTTATCATTGTTATAGCTGTTGTTCTTGCTACTTACCTCCCTTCTAAAGTTACTACTACTCCTATTAACACTTCCAAGGTCGTTACAGTGGCGCCAGTAACTATAACTTACTGGGAGGCTTATGATCCATCGGAATCATCGGCATTTTTCGGCAAGATCCTTCCTTTATTTGAAAAAGAATATCCTAATATACATGTGACAGTTACAAATGTAACTCTATCAACTCCGAACTTTGAAACGGATTCAGCTTCTCACAAAGCGCCAAATGTTTATTATGACTCAAGTAATGATGAGGGTTTGCTCTACGCTGGTGGTTTTATAGTTAATTTAAAAAATTATGTTTCTAATACTTCTATGTTTAATCAATTTACAAGCGGAGCATTATCTGCTGTCACAAGTGGAAATGCAGTATTCGGTTTACCTGTCAATGAAAACTCTATATTAATGTTCTATAATAAAAAATATTTCCCTAACGGGATAGCAAATAATACCAATGCCTTGATTGCACAGGTGGAAGCAATAAATAAAACTGGTGTATGGGGCTTTGCTTATGGCATGGGGGCAGACTACGGTTACAGATTTGCAGCTTGGTTGCCTGGGTTTGGAACATATATATTTGCAAATAAAGTATCTGGTCCCGTAACTTTAAATAATTCAGCTATGGTAAATGCATTGGAGTTTTGGTATAATTTAACATATGTTGATCACTTGAATGCACCCTTGGGATCAGAAAGTGGGGTTGCAGGTGCTGCAGGACTAGAAGGAGCATTATTTGGAAGCGGCAAGGCCGCTATAATCTTTGATGGTCCATGGGATTTGACAGCTCTACTTAAAGATTTAGGAGCAAATTTGGGAACTGCGCCTTTACCAGAAGTTTCTTCTACTGGTAATTACTTTGCACCTCTATTAGGTTCAGAGGCTATAGCAGTCGCTTCGCCTGTCGCCAGTGGGGCTACAGCAGCTCAATTAAATGCTTCAGTAGTGTTTGCAGAATTCTTATCTTCACCGCAAGTGGAAGAAATAATGTATAATGGAACAGGAGATTTACCGTCTGATTCGGGAGCATTGAATTCATTAATCTCATCAGCTAAAGTAGGTACTCTAGATCCTGCATTTGCAGTGGCAGAGAATCTCACCGCAGCGACTTTTGACCCAGTTGAAGAGGGAATATTAGAACAAGAGAGTGGCCATGTTTCGCCTACACCAAGTGTCATACAAATGAATTATTGGTACAGTGGTGTGGCAAATGCACACGCCGAATTGGGAGAATACTACACCAACAGGACTATAAGTGCACAGGATGTTGCAAGCTGTCTACAAGCATTTATTTCAAGCAATGCAACTACTGTTCTACCTATCTGTTCTTAAGTCTTTGGCTTAATTTTTGTTTTTGACAATGAGTGGTGGAATCTTTTTATTATTAATTGATTTAATTCATTAATCACAATCAATGTATCTACGTTCTTGATGTATTCTTTATGTTAATTAAGATCAACTATCTTTTATTATTCTAAATGTTGTTGTTTATGACTTTGTGCTGTTATTCGGAAAACTATTAATTTAGAGAAATATATATTTAATAATGCAATTCAGTGTAAAGAATGGTTTTACGAAGAAACTTTTGAACCATTCTGTAAATTATATCTATTTGCTGCCAATAATTGCTCTTATATTATTTGTATTTCTTTATCCAATAATATACGGTATATACATATCATTTACTAACTTCAGTTTAACACATTTTTTCAATGCAACTCTCATTGGGTTCCATAATTACGTGCTTCTTTTCAAAGATGGCATGATATATCCCATAATTCTGCAAACTTTAATATGGACTGTTGGAAGTCTGGTTCCAATGATACTGCTTGGTTTATTGGTTGCAAATATACTAAATCAACGGGGATTTAAATTTAAGGGTCCGATGTTTACGCTTATTTTGCTCCCATGGGCATTTCCTGCATTTATCTCTTTGTTAATATGGTCACAGATGTGGAATACTCATTTTGGTATAATAAATCAGTTCCTTGCGCTATTTGGTATACACGCCGTGAATTGGCTTTTCCTCACTGCACCAGCATGGGGCGCTTTGATAATTACAAATCTATGGCTTTCCTTTCCGTATTATACTACTTTTTTCCTTTCCTCAATGCAAAGTGTTCCGGATGAATTTCATGAAGCTGCAAAAGTAGATGGTGCAAATATATTTCAGAGATTTAAAAGAATAACAATGCCATCTATAAAAGGTGCAATAGCCTTTGCCGGAATAAGTGGTTTTATATTTACATGGAATAACTTCTATCCTATATTTATATTAACAGGTGGTGGCCCTGGAACCAGCACTTATTCACTTACAGTTTATGCCTATAATCAAGCATTTGATTTCTACAATTACTCACTTGGTGCGACTTTTTCAATAGTTTCGATAATAATACTTGCAGCAATGGCAATATTCATGCTGAAGTATACTAAGGTATTGGATATGCTTACATGAGGTTATATGAATCTGGATAAATACAAATTATTTGATATATTGAGGTGGGTGATTTCTTATGCAATTATATTATTAGTTATAATCTTTGCACTGTTCCCACTTTATTATGTCGTGTTGACTTCGTTCAGTAAACTTTCTTCAATCGCGGACCTTACATTAAGCAGTTTGATACCAAATTTTTCGACTTTTACACTATCTGCGTATAATTATGTATTTCACAGCTCATTTATTTTATGGCTTAGGAATAGTCTTATATTGGCATTAGGTACATTGGCCGTTGCAGTTTCTGTAGCATTTATATCGGGTATTGCACTTTCAAGATTAAATATATCTGGTAAGAAAATGCTGATAATATTCCTTTATATCCTTACTTTCTTCCCATTTACAGCTATAGTTATACCATTGTATCTAAGTTTTTCGACATTAGGATTATTGAATAATTTTATGGGGTTGATAGTTATATATGCAGGCGGAACGGCTATATTCGGAGCATACATGTCGAAAATCTTTATAGATAGCATACCGAAAGAATATGAAGAGGCAGCTATGGTTGATGGCCAGAGCCGGTTCAAGGCGTTCTTCTCTATTTTATTCAGGATGGCTAGACCAGTTATCATATTTATTGCGCTTTTGTCCTTCATAGGGGCATATACGGATTATGCAGTGGTAAATGTTTTCATAACAAAAGGAAGTTTGTATACGCTTATGCTGGGCCTGTTCCATATTTCAACATTGGGAGGGACTGCTTCAGTTTCAGCTGTCAACCTAAACGTATTCTCTGCTTTTTCGCTGCTTATGGGCCTGCCGATAATAATATTTTATATAGTTTTCCAGAAATACCTGACACAGATGTATACTATGAGTGGTACTAAATGATGAAAACACAAAAATTTGGAGTTTATATCGTTATAGTTGCAGTTGCAGTTATAATTATAATTGTTGCAATAACGACATCTAAACCAAAATCCTTGGATTATTCTGTAAGTCCATATAACAGTTCTGTATCCGCTCTGCTTCTCAGTAACTGGGTTAATAACTCTATTTTTGTATATACTGGAGTAAATGATAGTGAGATAGGGCTTTATGGCCTGCCTTCAATTTATCATATAATGATCGGCAAATACGGATTGCTTCACGACAAGCTGTACTTTTTTGGCGGTAATACAACAAAAGTTGAATTAACACTTAACAATCAGATATTTATAAATCGGACTAATTCAACGGATCTTATTTCAACGCCTTTCGGTTCTAATGCTATTATAATCCAGCAGAATTCAACAGGTATGAATCGCTTTATGTTTCAGTTAAAAGGCAATGATTCCTACAAGTTTACCAGCAATACTTTGGTTATAAGTCAGAATCCTACTATATATATCTATGCTCCAAATTCATCTTTTAATGTATCATCTAATGTAAACAACACATATATTTACATAAATGGTGAAAAAACATCATACCTTGAGATTTCTTTTTCATCAGTTAATAAGAGTATGCAGGATTTAATGCTTCAAAATAACAAGTATATCAGAAGATGGCTTACAGATTCAAACAATATAAGTCTTGGTGGTAGTTTTCTTACGGAGTATTACACATCTCTCTTACTGGTAAAAGATGATCAGAATCCAGTGACTGGTGAATTCACCGCATCTCCCTCTCCGATTTATATGTATGCATGGGTAAGGGACGGTTCTTTCGCAGCCATGGCCCTACAGGATGCAGGGCATTTAAATTCCGCTGAGAAGTATTGGGAGTGGATGGCCAGCGTGCAGGATAACGGTACCTGGTACACCAGGTATAACTTCTGGACTTCCACACCTGATACATCATATGCTATATCGGAATATGACAGTGTAGGTTTGTTTCAGTTAGGAGTTTCATCGCTTTACAATATAACCCACAACCAGACACTTATAAAACAATTTTTACCGGAAATAAACAAGTCTTTGTACTGGGAAGAATCAAACATAAACAAAAATAAAATCCTCCCGCAGGATCTTAGTATCTGGGAGGATGTTATGGCATATAATTTCTGGACGCAGGCAATGGATCTTCTGGGAATGAGGCAATCGGCCTATATTTTTTCCGTATTTGGGATAAACAGCAGTAATATAACTCACTATGCCAATATCCTAAACAGTACAATACAAACTGATTATTATAATGGTAGTATGTACGCAGAATATGTTACGCCCGCAAGTGCATATGTAAATGGCAGTGTAAAAACTGTTTTATCTCCCACGTTGATTGCGGATTCCTCTTCTATTCTACCAATAGCTTTTGGCCTTGTAGGCATAGACTCACAACAAGCTAAAAATGACGTTTCAAGCATGATAAAGGCATTGGATATAGAAGGCGGCCTGGCAAGGTTTACTGGGGATACATACCATTATACTGATACTTTACATGATAGTTCCGGTCCGATGCCACCTTGGGTTATAACAACATTATTCTTAGCGTATTATGATGAAAAAGATGGGAATTATACAGGCGCATTTAGCCTTATGAAATGGTCAATAGAGCACTCACAAAACATGCTTTTGCCGGAGGCGGTTGATCCAAATTATAACAGGCCGTTAATAACAACTTCGCCACTAACTTGGTCTTCTGCAATGTATATTATAACCTCGTTAAATTATAAGAATTAGATCTTGCTTTCTGCGTTTTCTCCCTTTTCATTGAATATAACCAAATTATCGCTTGATAAATTCAATGATATAGGTTTGTTTAGTTCTATTGAGCTATTTTGGAATACTACCACATTTAAATCATTCTTTCCGACTGTTACCTGTAAAAGCGTCTGAGATCCAAGCGGCTCTACTAATTTCACTATCGCCTTTATGTTTCCATCTCCAACTACTATATCCTCTGGTCTTATGCCTAAAGTAACCTTTCCCTTATTTGTTTTAATCCTTTTGGAGATACTTGTAGGTATTTTTACTTTATACCCCTCAAAACTGAATGTCCTTTCATCTATAAGTTCCCCATTTATAAGATTCATTGGGGGATTTCCTATAAAACCAGCCACCCAAACATCCTTTGGATTTTTATACATTGAAATTGGGCTATCAACTGATTCTATCTTTCCATTATGCAATACTGCAACTTGATCGGCAAGCACCATTGCTTCCACTTGATCATGTGTTACATATACAACAGTAATTCCAAGACTTTTTTGCAGTTGTTTTAATTCTGCTCTTGCTATAGTTCTAAGCTGGGCATCAAGATTGGATAAAGGTTCATCCAACAGAAGCAGCTTTGCGCCCTTGACTAGGGCTCTTGCAATGGCTACCCTCTGTCTCTGTCCTCCTGAAAGTTGTGAAGGCTGTCTGTCAAGCAACTCGTCTATCTGCAGCATCTTTGCCGTTTCTTTTACTTTTTTTTCTATATCCTCTTTTTTAGCATGCGCTATCTTCAAAGGAAATGCAATATTGTCGTAAACATTCATAAATGGATATATTGCGTAGTTCTGGAAGACCATTGCTAGTTTTCTGTCTTTTGGAGGGATCTCATTTACAATCTTATTATCAATATAAATATCTCCTTTATCCTGCTTTTCCAGACCTGCTATTATCCTTATAAGTGTAGTTTTTCCTTCGCCAGACGGTGCGAGTATAACGGTGAATTTTCCATTAGGTATCTCTAAGTCAACACCTTTTAATACCTCAGTTACCTTTTTCTTTCTTTTAAATGATTTATATATTCCTTTTAGGGTTACACTTACCATAATTTATAAGCGTTTTTCTATTATTTATCTTTTTAGTTTAGGTCTATAATTCTATTTAGAGGGTAATTTTTAACAACGTTAGTGGAAATTCCACACCGTTTATCAAACTTAAGATAAATATATTAGCATAGAAGACAATATAAATAAATATTAAGACAATAGGAGAATGTAATAAATTCAGAATTTATTCAATATACGGGAGGTGTATAGAGGCAGATCTAATAATATGAGAGTTTATCAAGTTTTTGTAGACAGATTTTCGACTGGAAGCAAAACAAAGGACGCAATGCTATCTTTAAAAACCTCAAGAAAACGCATGGGCGGTAATATTAGCGGTTTAATAGATAAATTACAGTATATAAAATCTTTGGGTTTTGATGCAGTCTGGTTGACGCCAATATTCTCTGCAGCAGATTACCATGGTTATTCTACTCTGGATTTTTATTCTATAGACCCGCATTTTGGTTCTAAAGAGGTATTTAGGAAATTTGTGGAAAAGGCTCATTCTATGAAAATAAAGGTCATACTTGATTTTGTGGCGAATCATGTTTCATATAAAAACAGGTTCTTCAGATCTGCTCTTAATGATAAAAATAGTAATTATAAAAACTGGTTTATGTTTTCGAAAAATGGCGGTTATATGTCATTTTTGGATGTCAAAACTTTGCCAAAACTTAACACAAAAAATATAGATGTTGTAAATTATCTTATAGATGCTGGCTTATACTGGATAAAGGAATTCGGGATAGATGGATATAGACTAGATCATGCTATAGGCCCTACAATGGGATTTTGGAAGGCATTTAAAAGAGCATGTCTGTCAGCAAGAAAGGATTTTGTATTTTTGCCCGAGATCTGGCTATCTGGAATAAAAGTTAAGGACATTAACACACTATGGTTTATTGAGGATCAAAGGGATAAAGAAAAGCTTATTAGCATATTGAAGAGAAACAGCGGCGTGAGTTGGGATAAAATCATGGATTCAATGGCCGAAGAATTTGCCATGAAGAAATTTAATAGCATATTTGACACTCCTCTGAACTTTTCATCTAATCTTTGGATCCGAAGAGAAAGGTTTGATTTAGCAGAAAAATCAAACAGCAAAGGGTTTGTTTTCGCCGATAACCATGATATGCAGAGAATAAGCTGGATAATGAAAGGCCAGATAAGTAATGTATTGAAGTTTATAAAAAACTCAAAAAACTCGATTACATACTATGGAACCGAGGTAAAACTCTCACAGAATAGGGACTTTTCCAGGCTTTCATCATTTCAGGATGTCGAATGCAGAAGATTTATGGACTGGAAAACTGTCGGAAAAATGGGGATTTCACAAATATTTTGATTTTCTCAGCTGTACATTCCGCTGTTTTTTATTTTTTCTTCCTGTACATGCTGCTTGAATAATGAAATCGCATTTAAGTAATCCTCAAGTTTAGGTGTATTGTAGCTCTTTTTCTTATTCGCTATATCATACGCGAGGTTTTCCTCGGTTATTGATGCAATAGATTCAATGTCTCTGCCTGTCAATTCGTCCGTTTTCTCCGCAAGCTCGTTTATCGCTTTTTTGTCGAGTTTCATGCAGTAATTCGATATTATGCCTGCTCTATCTTCTTTATTTGGTTTTCTAAAGTATATCTTGCTTTTAAATCTTGAAACAAGTGCAGGGTCAAGTCTATCAATCAGGTTTGTGCAGCCTATCAGCAGAAGGTTCTCGTTTTCTTCCGATTTAACGCCGCTGAGTTTTGTCAGAAGGACATTAAGTACCTTGTTGCTTTCATTGCTATAGCTGTATTCTCTGCTTCCAAGTGAATCTATCTCATCTATAAAAAGAACAGTTTTTCCGTTTTCCTCAGAGTATTTTTTCACCAGTTCAAATGCAGTTTCCATTCTTTTTGATGAATCGCCGTACCAGTGCGAGTATATCTGAGATAGGTTCATATATAAGAAGTTCAAATTGTTTTCGTTTGAGACTACACTTGCCATCAGTGTTTTTCCGGTTCCAGGCCCTCCATAAAATAAAGCACTGTTAGTCTCCGTCTTGTCAGTTATCCTCGTGGCTTTTCTTATTTCTTTTAACACATCAAGGTGCATAAAAGGAGTGAATACTTCTCTTTCTATCCTGTTTTTTATATCTTTATAACCGCCTATACTATCCATGCTTATACCACTTTTGTATTCCTCTACGCCAAGAGACTTAAGCATATCACCAGTACTTTGGTTCTCTTCGATGTTTTCTCCTTCAAGTAGCATTTTATTCCTAAATGCGTTTTCTATACTTGGAATAACAACATCTTTTGAAATAATAGAGAAAAGCTCGCTTGCGAAAGAATCTTTCTCTGCGAAATTCCTGAAAATTAAAAGATTAAGCCTTGCAAGGTCTGGTCTTCCACTGTAGATTGTCGTAGGTTTAGTTATATAAAATTTACTTAAAATTTCTTTTTCGTTTTTAATACTAACAATATATATCTCATTATCCTTATCGTATTCCAATTCTGAGTATATATCTTTGTATTCCGACTTTGAGAACTTCTTTATCTCGCTCAATGAGTTTATAACATCCAGTATATTTTTATTATAGTCCTTGCTCGAATGGTTTATAACTATATTTAGATAATCGCCTATGGAGTTTTCAATGCTACCTTTTACCTTCAGTATATCCTCAAGTTTTAGGCCGTTATTTTTTGCTATTTTTGTTATCCTTTCGTCTTTTTTCAGAGACTCTATCCTTTGTTCTATATCTTTGTTTGCAATATACAATGCATCCAGACTTTTTGTTTTGTCAGACATAATCTATTTAATTCAATACTATATTTAAACTTTAATACTGTATAATAAATAAAAATATCACTGCTTATTCAAGTTAAAAAAACCAATTTATTATATACTATCAGAGATTTGCATTGATATGCTTTCAGATGATGAGATAAAGCTGTTGAATCAGAATTTAGTTAAATGGGTAAATGAAGTTGCTGAAAAAACGAAGCCGGATAAAATATTCTGGTGCGACGGCTCCGAAGAAGAAAACAGGGAAATTGTCAATCTGCTTGTTAGTAAAGGCCAATTTATAAGATTAAATGAAAGAGAATACTCAAACTGTTATCTCTACAGAACAAATGAAAATGATGTTGCTAGAGTTGAAGACAGGACTTTTATATGCACTGAAAACAGTGTAGACGCCGGGCCAACAAATAACTGGATGGAAAAGAAAAAGGCGCTTGAAATGCTATACGGCCTTTTAGCTGGTATAATGAAAGGAAGGATTATGTATGTCGTCCCATATCTAATGGGCCCGATAAATTCAGATTTTTCACAGGTTGGAATTGAGATAACAGATAGTGCATATGTTGTTGCAAACATGTATATACTGACTAGAATGGGAAAAGTAGCGCTCAATGAGTTAGGTAAAAAGAAATACTATATAAAAGCGGTGCATTCAACAGGGGACTTGGACATCAAAAAAAGGTATATATGTCATTTTCCAGATGAGCGCCTTTTAATCAGCGTAAACACAGCCTACGGCGGAAATGCCATTCTAAGCAAGAAGCCTCATGCATTAAGACTGGCAAGCGTTTCCGCAAGAAATGAAGGCTGGCTTGCCGAGCATATGTTTATACTGGAAATAGAAAACACGGAAAAGAAATATTATATAAGCGGAGCGCTGCCAAGTGCAAGCGGAAAAACTAATCTTGCAATGATTAAGCCACCAAAGCAATTCAAAGAGTTCAAAGCAAGAACAGTAGGAGATGATATAGGCTGGCTTTTTCCAGGTAACAATGGAGAGCTGCGTGCAATAAATCCGGAGAACGGTTTTTTCGGTGTTGCTTATGGCACTGGAAATGACAGCAATCCAAATATAATGGATTCTCTGAAAAAGAACACATTATTTACGAATATAGCATTGAATCCAAAGGATAATACTCCCTGGTGGGAGGGATTAAGCGAGCCGCCAAAAATATTATATGATTGGAGGGGAAAGGAATGGTATTATGGTAGTGGAGAACCAGCTGCACATAAGAATTCAAGATTCACTACCCCTATCTGGCAGTATAAATTCAAATCAGAAGAATATGAAGATTCCAGTGGTGTGGGATTATCTGCGATAATATTCGGCGGCAGACGCTCTTCACTTCTTCCTTTAATCTATGAAGCAAAGGATTTCAGGCAGGGTATACTGATGGGTGCAATGATCAGAGCGGAAACCACTGCAGCGCAGTCCGGTGATACTGGTATAATAAGATCCGATCCTATGGCAATGCTTGCCTTTTGCGGTTATAATATGGGAGATTACTTTAAACACTGGTTTGATGTTTTTGATAAAATAAAGAAAAGACCGAAGTTTTTCAACGTAAACTGGTTCAGAAAGGACATAGAGGGCAATTATATCTGGCCTGGGTTTAGTGAGAACTTCCGTGTCTTGGACTGGATCTTAAAAAGGATAGATAACGAAGTTTCTGCGGCGGAAACACCTATAGGGTTTATCCCTAATATAGATGACATAAATATGACTGGTTTGAATATTGATAAAGAAAAGATAAGGAAACTTTTTGAATTTGATAAGGTGGATGGATTAAGGAAATGGAAGAAGTGGAAAAATTCTTTAATAGCTTTGGTGACCATTTTCCAGAGGAACTTTGGCAGGAGTTCAGAAAAATGAAAAATAATGTAGAGAATTATTAATAGTTTAAAAAGTTTTAATTTATTTGTAATAATTATAAATAAAAAGGTATATATATCAGAATTTTTCTATAAAAAGTATGGGAAAAGAACAGTTTTTAGAGTCATTGCTTAGCAGTGGGGAAAGCTTGGATAAGTATGCAAATTACACTAAAATGATGAATTTTGCTTGTTCTTATTCTCTTTTGAA
This sequence comes from archaeon, assembly GCA_037443005.1. GTDB lineage: Archaea > Nanobdellota > Nanobdellia > Parvarchaeales > Parvarchaeaceae > Parvarchaeum. The sequence continues at coordinate 4,386 of JBBIPE010000007.1, read as the reverse complement.
AGTCAGAGAAATAGATGAGGATGATATCGGAGAATACTTTGTGTTCAAGAATTTAGATGTCTTGACGTATAAGCGCGTTCATGCTTGTTTATTAAAAAAAGGAGAGGATAGCTTAATGTACCTGTTCAAGAATAGCGTTCCGTTTGGTATAAAGTATATGTCAGAAGGGAATGACAGAGATCTTCTCAGCAATAAGCTAGTTAATGAACTTTTAGCCACAGCAAAAAGTTTTGATGATAAAGCAGCCACAAATGTGAAAGCTCCATTTAAGTATTTTAGGATAAGATTTGATTCCTCACGTTATAAAGATGACATATATGGTGATAGGGAATACATACTTGATAACATAAGAAAAAACGCCAATGGAGAGGTAGTCTGCTGGCATATATATCCAGATGTTAATGGAAATACTGTGATTTTGGACATACTAGAGCATCCTTCCGTTTTAACTAAAGAGATTTTTAATCCAGATAACAGAAATGAAATTGAAGAGGATAAACATTTTGTGCCTCTGGAAAAAGATAAAGATAACTGGAAAAACTATATACCTTTATAATCAAAGAAAGAAATGAGCATATAAAAATAAGCTTCTTTGGTAAGCATCTCTTTTTGTAAAGGATTTGTTGTATACTGCAACAATTTTTATATGATTAACCCCTGTATTTTTAATGCAAAGCAGAATAAAAGGAAGAATCTATCTAATACTAATAGTCCTTCTGATTGTATCGGTATTCTCTTATATAATCAGCATTCTCTCCTTTGTACCTGCAATGTACAAAAATATAATATATATAGTTGTTATTCTTATAACAGGAATACTGATAGTAAATCTGCTAAGCGATGTCGTAGAGGCAAAAGCTAATAATAAAAACCGGCAGGTAAGCAATACCATGGTTTTTGTTACAAGGCTTGTAGGCTACATTATAGTGGTTGCCATAGCTTTGTCTTCCTTTAAGATAGGATTGACTTCTATTCTTTTAGGAGGAGGCTTTGCCGGTGTAGTGATAGGCTTGGCGGCACAGGCTTCACTCTCAAATTTCTTCAGCGGAATAGTTCTCCTATTTTCAAGACCTTTCAATATAGGAGATAGGATAACTTTAAGTACATGGCAATACGGGCTTATAGCTCCGAGCTATCCTCCAAAATTCTTTTCAGATGATTTTCTGGTTCCAGGTTACACTGGGGTGGTAGAAAAGATGTCACTTACATTTACAACTATTCGACTTGATAATGACATACCTATAAAGATACCAAACAGCATAGTACTGCAGGCTTCAATATTTATAAACAATGAAAAAAGCAGGATTGTAAAGGCGAGATATGAAGTTTCATCCGATGTAGATCCGGATGAATTTATATCAAAGACGGCCTTGGAAGTGGGGAAGCTTAAGTTTGTTAAAGCAAAACCAGAGATATTTTTATCCGAGACCAGCTTTGCCAATAAAAGCAATATTTTTTCTGTTAAGGTTTTATGTGAGTCAGATTCGGAGGATATACCAAGAAGCGAGATAATAAAGCTGTTAATACATATATCTAAAGATCTACAGAAAAAGAAGAGCGGTAAAAAATAGAATACTTATAATAAATATACTGCTATAATCCAAATGGAAATAGAGCGGCCAAATGCGAAAGGCCAGTTTTATATAAAAGACTTCATAAAATACGATGCCTTAAACGGCAGTTCATTGGATATTAACATTAATAAATGGCGTCTGGAAATAGACGGAAACGTTGAAAATAAGCTTTCATTCACCTACAATGATCTTCTCAAACTAGATCAGATCAGGTATACAAGTGATTTTAATTGTGTTACAAAATGGTCAATAAAGAATGTAAGCTGGGAAGGGCCATCTCTGAAAAGGCTGCTTGATATGGCTAAAGCTGCGAAGTCTGCAGAATATCTGATGTTTTACTGTGAAGATGGTTATACTACACCTGTGAAATTGGAAGATATAGGCGAAAAATCAATTATCGCATTGAAGATTAACAATAAAGTTCTAAGCAAAGAGCAGGGGTTTCCAGCAAGGCCTTTTATCCCTTCATTGTATGGCTGGAAAAGCGCTAAATGGCTTAAGTTGATGTTTGTAATGGATGCATATAAGGATGGATACTGGGAAAAGTACGGCTACCATAACAGAGGAAGATGGAAAGACGAGGAGAGATTTGAAAATGATATATGGAAAAGAATACATAAAACCGTGATAAATTATTAAATATTTATATACTTATTATTGTTTTAAGTTAATATGATTAATAGGGGTATTAATAATCTACATATCGAAAATCCTGCTAAAATTCATAACCGAAAGTATCAAGCAGCTTTGGATTATCTGATGAGCTGGGGCTGGGTCTTAATAATAATAGTCCTTGCATTGGTCATACTTTACTCTCTTGGTGTGTTTCATATACCAGCAGCACCCACTATAATAAGTGGATTCAAGGGAATAACCATGCAGGCGGCAGAGGCCAATTCTACAATGATGGTAGTGAAGATAACAAATAACTATAACCAGTTCATAAATATAACAGGAGTGACAGTAAACATAGGTGGAAATTCCTATACCTCTTATTCCTGCTTAGACACTATAATCTCTACAGGACAGTCAACTCTATGCAGGGTTCCCGTAAGCATAAAGACAACAAGCTATCTTTCAAACGTACAGATAAGCTTTACACCGTATAAATCACAGATATATGAGGTTTCAAACGGAACAGTTTCATCTACATTGGTAAGCGGTTCTATACCTATAAACAATCAGTTAACCTATTTCATAGAGAAAGGATTGCCGTATGGCAGCACTTTCACAGTAACATATAACACATCAACCAATTCAACAGTAGTTTCTTCAACAGCTCAGAACGTTAGCTTTGATCTGCCATTTGGAGATTACCAGTTTTCAGTACCAGAGGTAATCTACCAAGGCTGCAGCAGCATTCCGTCACCAACATCAGGAGTGCATTCAACCGGTGTAGAACAGATAATACAGTTCACATCCAACTGCACTACGACATTCAGTGAAACAGGCTTGCCATCTGGTCAAACATGGCAGGTATACTACAACGGGAGTACAGTAAGCAATTCCACAGGAAATTCAATAAAAATAGATACAAACAACACAAAGAACGCACAGTTATCCTACACTGCTGTTGCAAAATCAGGAAATCTGGCATGCGTATCATATAACAATCCGTCGGTAAGTCTTAGCAGTAGTTATACTTTCAGTTCATGGACATGCACAACCACTTTCTCAGAATCTGGATTACCGTCAGGTTACACATGGACTGTAAGCTATGACGGTTCTAGTGGATCCGCTTCAACAGGATCTTCAATACCTATTACACAGAATAGCATAACCACAGTTTCAAGTTACACAGCAACAGCAACTGTATCTGATTTATCATGTTCATCTTCAATATCAGCTCAGCAGGGTTCTGCAGTAACTTTCTCATCATGGACATGCACAACCACATTCTCAGAATCAGGACTGTCTAGCGGAGATTCCTGGAATGTTTCATTTGCAGACACTACAAAATCTTCAACAGGTTCAACTATAACATTTACTACGGAAGCAGGCTCTAGTTCATGGTCTTCTTCAGCGCAAACAAGTTTCTTGGGAAACTGTCCAACTACATATAGTTCACCTTCAGGATCCGCTAATTACGGTTCTTCAGTCAGTGTTTCCTTCTCAAGTTCAACTGAATGTACAACTACATTTTATCCTACTAACTTAAACTCAGGCTATACTTGGAGTATAACTTATGGTGGAATTACAAAATCTGCTGATACTAGTAATTCAATTACATTTATTACCGATAATCCTAGTCCTGCTTTTAATTATAATGCCTCAATTGATGGTCTTAATTGCAATTCTTCTGGGGCAGTGAGTGGCGGACAAGATGTTTCTCTCGAGTTTCTATGTTATACAACTTTTAATATATACAGTATAAATGGTTGTGGTATATCATGGAGCGTTACATATGGAGGTATTACAGAAAGTCAATCTGGATCAGATTCACCAGGAACTGCATGTGGTGATAGCCCTATAGTCTTTTTAGAGGCAGGAGCTCTAGAGGGGGGCAAACTTCCATACAATTCTTCTTTTTCAATACCAAATGTCCAGGCTTTGACTCAATGCGCTAAGGACAACCATGGATCTCTCTTAACTGGGAGTTCATTTAGTACGTGGTATGGATATAGGATTTGTGCATGAAAACCAATAAAAAAATATTGATTATAATGGGGATAATAATACTGATATTTATATTTTTTGTAGTCAGCAGATATTTAGTCCCATCAAATGTGAATATATTCTCTTCTGCGGTACATTTTAGCTACCCGAAAAACTGGACAATAGTTAATAGTTCATTAAATCAGAGTTCAAATGG
>JBBIPE010000006.1:0-45319 GCA_037443005.1 archaeon | reverse complement strand
AAGCAGACTGGCCTTTTTTTGTTAACATAGAATTTTTTCTGTCTGTCTGTCTGTCTGAATATATATGAGAGCTTAACCGTGACATATTAAATTCAAGCAAATAAAAGTATATAAAACTTATTCTGGCTATTGTTTATTTGTTTTCACAGGTTTCTGCTTTGTGTCTTTCCCAGTTGTTTCATTAACTTTATCTGAATCGGAATTCCTGACAGTATTAATCATGTTTTGCTTATTCTCCACGGTTTTATTTTCTGGGCTATTTGATTTTGTGGCAGGAGGCTTTTGAGGGGTCTTGTTTGGCTGCCCGCCAGCCTTCTGAAACTTTATTATATCATAATCTTCCTCAAAAGGTTTTACAAGCTCTTCAAAAACTTCTTTTAATTCAAATGGGGAGTAAACAAGCTCCTTCCTGTCATCTGTTGATATATCATATTTATGTGTGTGATGTAGAACTTTCGGAGGGCAGATCTCACTGCATAACCCGCAGAATATGCATTTATTAAAGTCTATCTCCGGGGCCTCGCTCCTTGCATTTGTATGAAAACCAGCAGCCTTGAAATCGACTTTCTGCATCCTTATTGCATCGGATGGACATATCCTGAAACACAGCTCGCATCCTATACAATTCTCCAAGTCCAGACTGAGCATGCCCCTGCTCCTTTTTTGTATGGGCAGAGGTTTATCAGGATAAGGATATGTAGCTCTCTTGTTTACTGCTTCTTTTGCCCCGTATCCAAAAACTGCAAGAGTGTCTTTGATGCTCATAGTATAACAAAAAGCTCCACCAATATTAAATTAAGTATTGCCAGTGGAAGAAGCCAGTTCCAGCCGAATTTTATGAGCTGGTCTATTCTTGGCCTTCCGAGCACCCATCTTGGCGTCAGTATGATCATAAGCACTATAACTGTTTTTATTATAAACCATAGTATGCCAGGCAGGAAAGGCCCGAGCCACCCTCCTAAAAACAGATAGGTTACAAGCATTGCTATTACAGTAACCCTGACGTAATCTCCTATAAGAAAAAGACCATACCTGATTCCGCTGTACTCAATCTTCCAGCCGGCCTGCAGCTCCTGTGAAGCCTCCGGAACATCAAAAGGCTCTCTTTCAATTATCGCCAGGCCGGATATTATAAAGACCAATAAAGTAAGGGGAAGGTATTCCACATACCAGACAGAGGACTGACTGCTTACTATAGAGGTGATTGAATAGCTTCCAGAGAGAAGAGCGACGCTTGAAAGCACGATTATCAAGGCTAGCTCATAACTTATTATCTGTGCTGCGCCTCTGAACCCTCCCAAAAGGGCGTATTTGTTGTTCTCGCTCCATCCCGCAACCAAAAGAAGCAACGGTGAAATCGCCAGCAGTACGTAGACGAACAATAGAGAATATGGTATTGAAACGAACTCAAGGCCGGGGCCTCCGAGCGGAACTATCAAGAGCATGGCAAATGACGCCGCAGCTATGGCTATCGGTGTAAAGTTGAATGACAGCACGTCTATATTAGTGGAGATAAATCTCTTTCCAAGCAATTTTGTCAGGTCTGCAAGATTCTGTAGTAAACCAAAGGGCCCGACATATACTGGGCCATATCTTGATTGTATCCTCGCGGAATACTTTCTGTCAACCCATCCAACAATCAAGGGAATCAATGCCGTTACTATGACTGCAAGTATGGCGATTATTATAAAACTTATAATATATGACAGAGGCGAGGATATAAAGCCTGAAACTAGTGAATATACATAATTGTATATCATCTATCCACCTCACCCATAACCGGGTCTATGCTTGCAACTATTATAATTGCATCCGCAACCTTTGAATTGGGCAGCAATTCCTCCAGTGCGCGTATTGCAAAGAAAGTCGGGCTTCTTAATTTCAGCCTGTATGGCTTGTCAGTGCCGTCAGTAACTAGAAATATGCCCATCTCTCCCCTGGAGCTCTCCTGCTTTACGAATGTGTCTTTTTTAGGTATCCTAACAACCCATGGGACAGGTGTTTTGTAGGGCCCTGACGGCAGATCATGGATGCACTGCCTTATTATCTTTATTGATTCAAGAACCTCCTTCACTCTTACTATAAACCTTGAATATGTATCTCCTGCATCCTCCACAGGCACATCAAAATCCACCTTATCATAAGCAAGATATGGGGAAACTTTCCTAAGATCCCTTTGTATCCCAGAGGCCCTGGCAATTGGCCCGGTTATACCATATTTTTTAATCATATCTTTGGTTATTATGCCGATGCCCTTTGTTCTTGAAATGAAAATTTGGTTTTTCGTAAACATCGCAGTGTATTCATGATTGACTTTATTTTCTATCACTGATAAAACCTGCATTATCTCCTTATCAATACCATCTGGAAAATCATAGAACATCCCGCCATTGCATATATACATCGGTGCAAGCCTGCCGCCGCTTATCTTTTCTATTATGTCCATTAGAAGCTCCCTTTCCCGGAGTGCCCATATGAAACCGGTTACATTGCCCACATCCTCACCGAAGCTTCCGATAAAGATCAGATGACTCATTATTCTTTGCAGTTCTGCCATTATTGTGCGCATGTAGACCACCCTGTCTGGGATCTCTATATTTGCTGCCTTTTCGACTGTCGAAGCGTATAGTATCTCCATGTTTAAAGCCGAAACATAATCCAGTTTGTCCATTATCGGATAATAATTGGAAAAATAGCGTGATTCTGCTATTTTCTCGCATGCCCTGTGAAGAAAACCTATCTCCGGCTGCGCTTTCACTATTGTATCACCTTCTACATCGGCTACTATCTTTAGCACCCCATGCGTACCGGGATGCACCGGCCCGATATTCATCCTCACTCTTTCCTTGTTTTCCATTTTAGAATTTGAGATCCAGGCCCGTCCAGTTTCTTACTTCATCATCTACTTTGAAGTCCTTCCTAAGTGGATGGCCAGGCCAGTCCTCCGGCAGCAGAATTCTTCTAAGATCCGGATGGCCGTTGAAATTTATTCCGAACAGGTCATAGGCCTCTCTCTCCTCCCAGTTTGCGGAATCAAAAATCTCCGTTATTGAGTTTATGCTTAAGTCCTTTTCTTCTATCTCAACCTTGACAACCAGTATATCAGAGTTTTCATAGTTTGAAAAGACATAGTTTAACTCGAAAACAGGTGAGTAATCAACGACAGCCAGAGAATACAATATATCAAAGTATTCCTTGATTAACCAGCTTAATTTTTTAATTAATTTTTTGTCTTTGAGCTTCAATATTGTAAGATTGTCCTGTCCTGGCACGTTATCTAGTTTGCCATTGAATTTCTTCATTATTTTCTCTTTAAGATTTTCCATTTATCTGCGCCTTTGACTTATTTTTCCTTATAAGTTTCTGTAGGACCTTAACCGCATCCAAAAACTCCTCGGGCCTGGGTGGACATCCTGGGACAAATACATCAACAGGCATTATCCTGTCTATGCCCTCTATCGTATTGTAGCTATCATGGAACAGGCCGCCGCTGACATTGCATGCTCCTATTGCAATCACATATTTTGGATCCGGCATCTGCTCATAGACATTCAAAAGTCTCCTGGCCATCTTCTTTGTTATAGTGCCGCTTACAAGTATCAAATCGGCCTGTCTTGGAGAATCGCCTATAAAAAGGACGCCAAGCCTGTCGGAATCCACCTTTGTGGCGCCAAATGTCATCATCTCTATTCCACAGCAGGATGTCGCAAATGTCAGAGGCCACAGTGAATTGCTCCTGCCCCAGTTCAAAACAGTATTTATGAATTTCTGGGACTTCATGAATATTACCTCATACATTCCCGGATAAGAAAAGTTTTCATTGTCTTCCATATTACCCACCCTGGATGCTTTTTTCTATTCTGATCATATATCTTACAAGTATCACCATAAAAACAAGGGAAATCAATACCGGAATCGAGATATAGGCGCTCAATGACCTGGCGCTTTCGGCCCATAGGAAAATAAAAACAAATATAGCCTCGAATATCACGAAAATAAGGGCATAGAAAAAGTACTGGAAGCCTACGTTTCTCATACTGCCTATAGTTCTTTCTGCGCTTTCGATTGGTGCATTGCCTTTTCCGACGGCTTTTGTTTTTGGGCTGATAAAATCGGAGATTTTGATAAATAGTACCCATACTATAACAGATACGACTATAAGCAGTCCAAAAAGTCCAAAGTCCGCGCCCATTATAATTCTAATACCTGCTTATTAAAAAGACTTTGCACCTATACAGGGTAATTTACTATTGTTTTACAAGCTTATATTTAAAAGTTGATTTAAATTTTAATGCGGAAGGAAATAATTATATTACTTGTTTTAATAATTTTAGGGACATTTGGAACCGTACATGCATCATCTGTCTCCGCCTCATTTAATATTATAAACAGCACTTCGCCAATAAACGGTGAAGTGTACTTTAACGTATCTGCAAACTTCCCAACACAGACGAATTATGTCGTTTTTCTGAACAAAACCGCGGCTATCAACGGTACAATACCTGCGAACAGCACCAGATTCTATCTCATTGGATATAACGTAAGCAACATGAACTACGGAATGTATTACTCCAAAGTATACTTCTCAACACTCAACCTTACACTGGATTCGTCAAACAAGCTTTATATAAGCCCGACCTCTAGGTTCATCTTTATAAATCCGGAAAAGACAATTGAAATAAACGGTAATTATTCTTTACTTGATATAAACATAAACAACGCAGGGAACACACCTATCAGAATAAACTGGAGCCTGCCGATTCTTAAAAATATATCCATATCCATTGACTTCCGTCAGACGTTCAGCCTTTTACCGGGAGAAAATAAGAGCATAGCCATCAATCTTACGCTTGAAAAGAGTTACCAGGATAACATCTCATTTGGATTCACTGGAAGTTACCTAAATTACACGAAAACATTGGTTTACAGAACTATTTTGATAAAACCTTATGTAAACATGTCATTTTATGGATCAAACATAACGAGTGTTAACTCAACACGTCAGCTGTGGATATCAAGAATAAAAAACTATAATAACGTGCCTGTGAATCTGCTTTTAAAATTCACGCTGAAAGTAAATGACAGCACATTATATTATACAAAAAGTTACACTCTGCCGGTAAACGCAACGGAGATTGCAGTTTACCTGCCTAATAGCACAATTGAAAATGTGCAGGTTTCATATGAGGGCAATAATCTATCAAAGGTCACGGAATCCGTCTTTTCAGCGCCAGTATCCCCTCTGAAAATATCATTCTCCTATATTATAAACACCCTGGGATATGTTATATTCACCGCTTTGGCCGTGCTTATACTGGTCCTTATACATATAAGGTTCAGAAAGAAAGGGGCTAAGAGAAAAAATGGAAATAATAAATAAAAAAAATAGAAAGCTCTTTCTGTATATATTAATAGACATAATACTTGTATTTGCACTAAATTTCTACTATCTGCATTTTGGCCAGCTGTTTCTTTATGGTTTAATGATACTAATAGCTTCTTTTCTTATATTCGCTACAAAAAACCTTATTGCAGGTTTATTTGACATAAACGTCAAAGGAAAATTCTGGATATCCGGTTTTATATTTTCAGGGATAGCTACGCTTTTAGCATCGATCTTTGGGGTTCCGATTCCGATACCAGTGGTAAGCTACAATGACTATGAAAGAAAAAACACGATAAAAGGACTTAAAAAAGGAGCTGTGAAGATCCATGAGAAATGGGAGATAACCTTTCTATCCTCAGTTATACTACTTTTGATAGCAGCATTGTTTATAGGGGTATACCATGTCTTAAAAGAAAACGCATTTTTTATAGCGGGTGTGTCCATTGCAATGTTTGTTTTTATAGATTTTCTGCCGGAGAAAAGATTCAATGGCATAACTTTAGCATATCATAACTTGACGATGTATTCAATAACTTTCCTTTTCCTGTTGATAATAGGCATATTGAGCATAATAGACTATTCTGTTGCAATTTTGATTTTTATAGGCTTTATAATTTTTATAACAATAACATATGTATTAAAGCTGTGGTGAAATCATTATCCCTTTTATTTTAGATATTTAGACGCTCCTACAAATAAATTCTATTGGCTTCCTGTTTGATGGTGTCATTATACCATAAACCAGATATGCTTTCCTAGTGAGGCTAACAAACCGATGATTTCTTGGGTTTTTGTTTCTCTGCGGTTCACTTTTATTTCAATTCTAAAGAATTCAAGATTTCCCGTTCATATTTTTAACATATATTATAACAGCGTTATATTTATAAATGATAACCAGTTATTTAGAGTATGTCAGAACTTTTTTGCGCAAGAGTGATTTCGGAGATAACACCCTCAGCCAGATCTATAATAGCAAATAATCTACTAGACAGAGGAATGACACAAAATGAGGTTTCAAAAATGCTCGGCATAACACAACCGGCGGTATCACAATACAAAAAGGGGATAAGAGGATTAATAACCAAAAAAATGCATGAGAACAAGGATTTTATGCATTATCTTTATGACTTGACAGAGCTTGTATACAGCAAAAAGATTGACATAAACCTAAAAACCTGCGAGATATGCGAAAAAAGCAGAGAAATGAACGTGATAACGGAGGATGAACTGCAGGAATTTCTATGTCTTCTAAAAATTGCAAACAAAAACTGATATGGAAATAATTAAGATAAACAAGCTTGAAGCAGAAGTGAATGGTAAGTCCATCCTAAAAGGAGTAGACTTAGTAGTTAACGATAAAGAGATACATCTTCTGATGGGCCCAAACGGAAGCGGTAAAAGCTCGCTTGCAAACGTCATAATGGGAAACCCAAAGTATGTTGTCAAAAACGGGTCTATAATCTTTAATGGCGAGGATTTACTTGCACTGAAAGTCAATGAACGCGCGAAAAGAGGTGTAATGCTTGCTTTCCAGGAACCGGTTGAGATACCTGGTGTAAATGTAATGAACTTCCTGACTACAGTTTATACTAACCTAAAGGGCAGGAACCCTAATTTAAGAAATGAGATAAAAGAGATGATGTCCGATTTAAACTTACCTGAAAGCTTCCTGAAAAGATCTCTGAATGAGGGTTTTTCCGGTGGAGAGAAGAAAAGATTTGAGCTTTTGCAGATAATGCTTTTGAAGCCAAAGTTTGCGATACTGGATGAGATTGATTCCGGTATGGATATAGACAGTGTGAAGTTCCTTGGCCAGGTGATAAAAAAACTTGCAGATTCCACAAGTTTTCTGATGATAACACATAATGACAGAATACTAGAACACATTAAACCAGATTCAGTAAGCATAATAAAAGATGGTAAAATTATAAAAACTGGTGATTCCAGCCTTATAAACCAAATAATACAAAATGGATACAAAGAGGTAATATAATGGAAAAAATAGAATTTGATTACAGTAAATATGACTTTAAGAATCCAACGGCAAAATACAAGATAATATTCAACAATGGGATATCCGAAGAGACCGTAAAAAGTATATCATTGCTTAAAAATGAGCCGGAATGGATGAGGGATTTCAGACTGCAGGCCTACAAGTTTTTCTCTAAGCGGCCAATGCCAAAATGGGGTGCTGACTTATCAAAAATAGATTTTGATAAGATAACTTACTTCGCCAAGGCGACAGACAAGAAAGCAAACAGCTGGGAGGATCTACCAGAGGATATACGGGAAACTTACAAGAAGCTGGGGATACCGGAAGCCGAGAAAAAATCATTATCCGGAGTAGAAGTCATGTATGAAAGTGAGGTTGTATATAGTAGTGTTAAAAAAGAGCTTGAAAGTATAGGTGTGATATTCTGCGATACAGACACGGCAGTTAGAGAATACCCTGAATTAGTTAAAAAGTACTTCGGAAAGGTCATATCTCCTAATGACAATAAATTTGCTGCATTAAATTCTGCAGTTTGGTCAGGAGGGAGCTTTATATATGTTCCTAAAAATGTAAAAGTTCCTATGCCCTTACAGGCTTACTTCAGAATAAACGCTGCTAATATGGGCCAATTTGAAAGAACACTGATAATAGCAGATGAAGGTGCTGATTTAACATATATTGAAGGCTGTACCGCTCCGGTTTATTCGAAGGATGCATTGCATGCGGCAGTAGTTGAAGTAATAGCACATAAAAATGCGCATGTAAAATATATCACAGTTCAAAACTGGTCAAGCGATGTATATAATCTTGTGACCAAAAGGGCATTCGCATATGAAAACGCGTTTGTTGAATGGGTAGACGCTAATATGGGATCAAAGGTGACAGAAAAATATCCATCGGTTTACCTTATGGAAAGAGGAGCAAAGTCAAACGTACTGTCTGTTGCGCTTGCCAACAAAGGACAGCATCAGGACACTGGAACTAAGGCAGTACACTTAGCACCGGATACTAGCTCTATAATCCGATCAAAATCGATATGCCTTAATGGCGGGAGAACCACATATAGAGGTTTAGTAAAGGTAAAGAAAGGCGCAACAAACGTAAAATCAAGCACAAAATGCGATGCTCTTATATTCGATAAGGATTCAAGAACTGATACATATCCATATATGGAAATAGATGAGGAGGAAAGCTCAATATCTCATGAAGCTTCCGTTGGGAAGATAAACGATGACCAGCTTTTTTACCTTGAATCAAGATCATTGTCCGAAATAGAGGCAGTAAACATGATAGTTCTCGGATTTATAGCGGAATTTATACAGGAATTGCCTATTGAGTTTGCAGTGGAATTTAACAGGCTGATAAAAATAAATATGGAAGGTTCAGTTGGATAATTGATATGAAAGACTGGCTGCGTAACTACAGAAAAGCAGAAGAAGAAAATAAAAATGATTTGCCTTTTGAATACAGGGAACTCTTCAAGAAATATAGCGAAAACGAAGAGATGTTTGTACATGACTATGGATTTAAAGGAACCGGTGATTTCATTGCCTATAAAGATAAAGAAGATGGCGTGAAGATAAACAGGCTTTCAGAATTAGAAGATACACCGGAAAGCTTTAAAAAGTTTAAGGACAGAGACAAGGTGCAGGCATTTGTAAACTCTGTTATCACAGACGGACTGTTTCTTAGTATAGATGAAAACGCACAAATTAAAAATCAGATAAAATTAACAGTAAATCCCCATGAAAACAGCGCTTCTAGAATAGTCATTAGCGGCGGGAAATATAGTAATGCAACAATAATAATAGAGAATATATCCAACGAAAAATTGTATTTCGGGCAGAATATAGATATAATCTCGGATGAAGGCAGCAATATTAAAATAATATCCATAGATGACCTAAACAGCATAGCGGCAAAAAACTATATGATATTATCCTCTGGGAATGTAAGCCTGCTTGAGGTTATAACGAATAAAGAGAGAACTAGGGAGAGAATATCGGTTGACTTAATGGATCACGCAGAGATAAACATAAAACAGGCATTGATAGGGAGAAATGAATCCTATTTCGACATAGAAACGGAGATAAACCACAAAGAGCAGAATACAAAAAGCAATGTAGTATACAAGGCAGTTTTGAATGATTCATCAAAGGCTGTCTATAAGGGCGTTATACTTCAAGGAAAAGACTCATATAATTCTTATGCTTACTTGGCAGAAAGCTCGCTTCTACTGAACAAGAATGCGAAAAGCATCTCCGTACCGAGTTTAGAGATAGAGAATAACGAGTTAAAGGCTTATCACTCTGCATCTTCCGAGCCTATAAACAAAAATTATATTTTTTACCTCATGTCAAGAGGCCTGGATGAAAACAGTGCTTCAAAGATGATAGTCTACGGTTTTCTTTCCCAGGCATTCAACGAAAGGGAAATTGATCCGGAGATATTAAATGATGTTATACTAAAAAGACTGGAATAGACTAAAAAAACATAAGTATTTTTATTATGAATGTTCTAATTACGGATGGCAATTATATTTGATTTAGATGGTACGCTTATAGACAGTCTAAACATCCACATCGGTCTTATAAGGGAAGCAATGAAAGAAGTAATCCCTGATAAAAAAGTACCACTGAAGTTTGTAAAGGACAATATAAGATTTCCGTCAAAAAAAATGCTCAGCATTGCTTATGAGCAATTAGGCGTAAAGATAACGCCTGCGGAAATTAAAAAGATCATAAAAATAAAAGATGAGAAATTTGATGATAAAAACATAAAGAAGATAAAATTCTACAAAGGTGCCAAAGAAATGCTTAATTTTTTAGGCAGTAAGAAAATTAGATTCTGTATTTCAACTTCAATGAATCCTCAGGAACTTGAGAAAATTGAGCCTTTTCTGAATCTTAGGCTGATATGCCCAGTTATATCTGCTAAAGCGCTTACACATGAAAAACCAGACCCTTACATAATAAAAAAGGCGATAAAGGTGATAAAATCCGAAAAAAAGAAAAATTTCTATGTTGGAGATGCAGAGACTGACTACAAAGCAAGTATAAATGCTGGCGTAAAATTCATAGGTGTAAACAATCCAAAATTGATGGGAGAAGGAGAGATGTACTTCAAGAACATAAAAATACTTTACAGTTTTCTAAAAAAGAACTACCGCCTTTTCTTGTGATTCTTTGAATTCAGTTTTATATAATATGATAGTGGATTTTTTATGAATTTGCAAGTTTCATCCGGGAAGCACACATTGAAAAACTTGTAATACCCTTTTGCATCGCAGTTTGGAGGCGGATAGGATTTGCCTGAAAATGCGTATTCAACTTGGGGTATTATAAGATTTTCCTTCAAAGGAGGATTATTCTTCTTATTCCATTCTAAGAGAAAACTGGTAACCTCCTCCTTTGTTCTGCCTATATTCCTAAGAAAGTTTATAAGTATAAACACACTCCTCTTTCTGCCATCAGATAAGCCGTTCGAAATTATCTTTATACACGGCGGCAATTTTGTCAGATCCAACGGCAGATTTATAGGAGTGAAATTTTTAATCACCTCTTGCTCCTCCTTTTTAGGTTCATTCTGAAAAGCATCATAGGCCCTTATAAACAGAGATGCCGCTTCGTCTTTTCTCTCTGGGATATCAAAAAAATCTAGTTTAGTGTCTACTGCACCTGGAATTGCCTGATCAATGTTAAAATCTATAACCTTGTTCTTTTCAATTGGAACAGAGACTAACCATTTTTTCTCATTCAAAGAATACTGCATCCTAAACATATGCCTTTCAGATATAAGGACGGTGTCTATGTCTATTATGGAATATGGATCAAATTTTCCATTTTGATAAAATTGGTTTTTATCTGTATGCAGGAATGCCGCAATCTTTTCTAGGCCGTAATTTCTTATCTCTTTTTCAAGTTGATCTCTTAGTTCATTCTTCAAAAACATTGATATTACCATCGGCGCATCAGGAAACAGCCTTCTTGTCTCTTCTCCGTTTATAGACCGGGGAAACGACTCATATGGAACCAAAAGATGAAACCCGCTGCCGCCGCTGAATTTTACCGCCAGGCTCGATATCCCCTCTGTTTCTAGTTTGTCTACAAGCATCTTGGTGAATATTTTTGATATATCTAATATTTTACAGTCAATGTCAATAACAAGATCCCAGCCCTTACGTAAATCTGCAAGCTGCTCTTTTCTGGAGTCTTTATCAAGAAGCAGAGGATTTATCCATCTCTCCTCACTTACATGAAAGCTTGTTGCACCGCTCCTTATAAGATTTTCAACGTCACTGGAATACTGGAAAAGCATTGGCCTCTTCCCAAATTTGTCATAGTATCTAACTGCGCACTCTCTATCCTTGACATTGAGAAGTTTGTTTATTACCTCTTCATTTAAATAATAAGTTAGTATCTCCGACGGCTTCATAACAATTATATATAAATCTATTATTATAAGCTGTTGTGGCCGAATTAAAGAAGTAGAAAAGTTAAAAAGCTTTAAAAACATTAGGTTTCTTTATATTTCAATCATATGGACAAGGAAAATGTTGAGAATGCCTTAAAAGAAGCAATGAAGGAGATAGCGGAGAATAAAAAGAAATTTAAGCAGTCTATAGACTTTATAATGGTCCTTCGACCCAGAAAAAATAAGTCCGAAGTGCCGATTGATGGAGTGATTTCACTGCCTAATAAGGTAAAGGATATAAAAACATGCGCTTTTGTGGATAAGGACCTGGTTGTAAAGGCGAATGATGCATTTTCAAAGACGATATTGAAAGATGATTTTCAGTCATTTGACAAGAAAACAATAAGAAAACTGATAAAAGAGCATGATTTCTTCTTTGCAGAGGCATCGATAATGGCGCAGATGGCCGCGAAATTCGGTAAACAGCTAACAGCAGCAAATAAAATGCCAAACCCAAAGACAAATACAATAATCACCCCTGCATCCGATTTGAATGTGCAGGCGAAAAAGGTTAGCACTATAGTAAAAATAAACACGAAGAAAACAAACGCTGTAAATGTTAAGATTGGAAATGAGGATTCACCTATTGAAAAAACAGTCGAAAACGCAATGACAGTCTATTCCTTTATAAAGGCAAATATATTAAATGGGGATGCTGGAATAAAACATATATACTTAAAACCGACAATGGGTAAGAAGGTAACTGTATGAATAAATCAAGAGGATCCCAGCAAAAAGAGAAGAATGCGGAGGAACTGCAGAAAAAGATAAAGAAGTATAAAACAGTTGGGATGATCGAGATGATGGGCTACCCATCTGAAAGCTTTGAAAGTATTAAGAAAGTATTGAGAAATAAAGCAGAATTCATATACGTTAATAAGGTTGTGGTATACAATGCAATGAACAAACTTGGTATACCACTAAAAGATAAAGTAAAGGAGATAAGAATGCCAGTAGTCATGCTGTCAAATGAGGACCCATTTGAACTTTCAAATGAGGCAATGAAAAATATAACGTTTACAAAGCTTAAAACAGGGGAAGTTACAGATAAAGACATAGTTTTACCTTCAGGGCCAACTCCGTTTCCACCTGGGCCTATGCTTTCACAGTTTTCATCAATAGGCATAAAAACAAAGAATGAAAGCGGTAAGATAAGTATAATATCAGATACTGTTGTTGCGAAAAAAGGAGAGAAAATAAACGAAAAAATAGCATCAATACTTTCGAGTATGGATGTAAGGCCGAAAGAGCTGATGCTTTCAATAGCCTACGCCTTTGATGGAAAGGACCTATTCAGTAAAAAGCTTCTTTACACTAAGAAGGAAACCTACATGGAAGAGATAAGAAGAACTTTCTTCGCAGCACTTGATATCTCACTAAAAGCAGAGATTGTAAACCAGTATTCGATAAAAGATATGATTAAAAAGATTTATATAGGAGTAAGATTTCTATCTGTAAATAGAAATATAGTCTCTAGTTCAAATGCAAGAGACATATTAGCAAAAGCCCTATATCAGGCTGATGCTTTAAATAAAGTAATCGGAGGAAAATAAATATGGAGTACGTATATGCTGCAATGTTGTTAAACAGTCTCGGTAAGGAGATAAACGAAGATTCGTTAAAGAATGTGATATCTTCTGCAGGAGCTCAGCCAGATGAAGCTCAGATAAAAGTCGTAGTTTCTGCACTAAAGGGAGTTGATATTAACAAGATAATAGAAGAGGCACAAAATGCACAGATTGCTCAGGCTCGTGCACCGGCGACTGAAGAGAAGAAAGAAGCCAAGAAGGAAGAAAGCCACAAAGATGAGACAAAGAGCGCAGAAGAAGCCGCGGCCGGACTAAGCAGTTTGTTTGGTTAAACTACTGTGATAGCATAAATAAGATAAATGCGCTTAGTTAATAATGGTAATAATAGTGACTAATGATGACGGTTATAAAACTGAAGGACTTCACACTTTATATAAAGCAACTAAAAAAGTATTCGGATCCGAAGTGATTGTAGTATCACCGGATAAGCTTCAGAGTTCTAGCGGGATGAGCTTTACATTTCATAAACCATTGAGAGTTGAAAAAATAAAGTATAATGGCATGCCATGCTATACGGTTTCTGGAACGCCTGCTGACTGTGTTTTCATGTCTATTTATCATCTTTTCAAAAATGAAGTTTCAATGGTTTTATCCGGCATAAACGAGGGGATGAATGCAGGCCTAGAAACAGTCTATTCGTCTGGAACAATATCCGCAGCAATGTTCGCAGCCATCTCTGAAATACCTAGCATTGCATTCTCAAAAAATATAGCGAGTGGAGCAAACCAAGAGGAAATAGATATTAGCATTAAAAAATCCTATAGCAATATAGTTAAAATATTGAAAAAAATAAAACAGAGGGGCTTCCCAAAGAATGTGGATATGATAAATGTTAACCTGCCGTTCAAAACCACAGACAAAACAAGCATGAAGATAGTAAAAACAGATAAAAGGGTTTTTGATAACATGGTAATAGAGAATAAGGACCCTAACGGAAAGGATTATTACTGGCTTTACGGCACACTTAGGAAAGACTTGGATAAAAACGCAGACCTCTATAATCTATTTGCAGGTAATATAACGATAACGCCGATAAAACTTTCAACGGTAGAGGAAATCCACCTAAAAAGTTTATATGAAACATTTCAATAGCCCAAAATAACAGATTAATATTAGCTATCTTTTATAGTATAATGAAAAAAGTTTTAACTCTTATTCTTGGGGCCGTAGTTTTTTCCATATTAGTGTACTTTCTTTTTTTCTACACTGCTTCTGTGGCTAAACCGACAGCAAATTCAGTAGAAATAACCTACAACCAATGCGATGGATGCAGCTATAATTCAGTAAGTATAATAAAATCCCTATTTAGTTCAGATAAGATTAATATTCTGGTAAGGAACGTTTCTCTTTCTACAAAACTGGGTTTATCGTTTGTTTCAAACTTTTCCGTAACATCTCTGCCGACTCTTATATTAAATGAGACGAATATTTCTACAAATATACTTGACAGCTTAGTTTACCTGAATGCTTTCAACGTAGAAGACACTTACTTTGTGCTTAACACGCCTTTTCTTGCAGGTATATCAAAGGGAGTTAAATACTTTGATCTTATACAGAACAGAACAATAACCTCATTTGATATATTTAATCAGTCGTATATCTACCAAAACACTAATAGTTCTGTAATAAATCCGTCAGAAATCCTATATTTAGTAAATGGCACTAATTACACGGAAGGGAACAAAATCGAGATAAGCTTTGTCTATAGCAATTCAAGTTTTAGCGCAATACAAAGCCTAATTCTGTATAAGGCTCTCTCGAGTTTTGGAAACTTCAGCAATTTAAGCACTATTACATCACCGCAGATATCACTTTCAGCTGGGGAGAATTTGGGGGGTACACAATTTTATACATTAAGCGGAAGTAATTATAACAGCAGCTATTTTTATCTTGAATCATCCTATCTTGATAATCTAAGCACAAGCAAAAACATAGACACTCTTGAGAAGCAGCTATTTGAATTTGACCAGAATTCAGCATATCCTTTATTCAGCAACCTGGGAAACTTCATGCCTTTTGTTGATATTGGCGGCAGATATGTTGAAGTTTCATCAATGATAAACCCGAGAATATTTACAGGAATGGACATAAATCAGATAAATAAAGCTATCAATACAAACAAAACCGATGGGGCCGCATTCAATGACAGTGTTTATTTTGTAGAGACATTACTATGCAGTTATATAGGATACACAAATAATGTATGCAGCAGTAAAACAATAAAAAATGACCTTATAAATATAAATTCATTGACATGACTTTTTCTAAACTGCCAAAAAAGTAGAATTCCAGTTTACTTTATTAATCCGGCTACAAGTTCATCCATAACCTGCTTATAATTATCCACCTTAATTATCCCTGATGCTACTAGTAAGCCTACACTGCCCAACTCAACGCTTTTAATCGCATCTTCCTTTCCTTTGATGCCTGCTCCTATCAGCGGAAGGGAACTTGAGCCTTCCCTTACTATGTCACAGAACTCCTTTACTATATCCGGCTTTGAATTCGAGACAGAGATATCCCCGCCTATTAATTCAGGTGGCTCATACGCTATAGCTGTAGGCCGAATTTTTACAACCTCGCGTGCTTCTTCAATGTTCTGAACACACACGTATGTTTCTAAGCCTGCTGCGGTACATTTATCTACTGCCTCTTTGAGCTTAGCATAATCCAATGGCCTGCCTTTTGCAGAAGTATATCTATTCTCTGAATGATTTATTAAAGTGCCTGAAACGCCTGCTTCTTTGAGCTCAAACCAAGTGATGTGGCCGGTAAATGCACCTGGTTCAACTTCATCTACACCTTGAGCTATAGTCTTTGAGAACTGCTTAATCTCTTTTAGTATTGTAAATGGTGGCGCAACTATAACGTCTACATTAGTCTTTGCAGATAATTCAGCAGCATACTTGGCTATGTCTACGCCTCTTGCAAATGATTCTTTATACGCCTTGTAATTTATTATCAAAACTTTTCTGTTCATCAATAAAATAAGCACCTTTTACTACATAAAACTTCCCTTTTGCGATCTTAATTTTCAAATGTTTGCGTATTGAATTCTCTTTAAGAATCGCATAGACTTCATTCTTAATGAATTTCCAGGAATTTGCAAAGCTGCCCCCTATTATTATAATTTCTGGATCCGCAACAAAGGATAGAGATAATAGATAGTAGCCAAACATTCTACCAATCTCCTTAAATTCCGAAAGTGTTTTTTCATCGCCTTTCTCTGCTAAGGTATGCATTTCCAGGCCGCTTTTATTATATCGTTTTCTAACCGCTTTGCCGCCTATTAAACTCTCTATGCTTCTGCCGGTTTTATAATCTGCTATTATATGGCCAGATTCTACTGCTAAACCGCCGCCATTATATATCCCATTCTTGTATATTATTGAACTGCCTATCCCTGTTCCCCAAACTATTGCAAGCCCACTTTCTGATCCTTTAAAACGGCCAGTATGAAGACTGTACAAGCCAAAGCAATTGCCATCATTCTCTATATTTACTTTATCAGAGAAATTATGTAGAAAATCCAGAAAATTAAATTTTAGCAGAGGTAGATTGGGACAGTATATAACTTCCCCTTTTGTGTTAACTCTACCTGCAATGGAGATGTTTATTATTCCATTTGATAAAGGCAGATATTCATTTATGCCGCTTTTTATGTTTCTCAGAAAATCATTTTTAGATTGCTCAGTATCTATCCTTTTGCCCTTTATTATACTATTTTGGTTTATCAAGGCGAAGATTGTCTTAGTGCCTCCTATATCTATGCACAATTTTGCGCCTTCCATCAGCCGGTTATTATATTTTTTATCTCCTTTATTCTCTCTACAGGATTATCACTTTGCCAGATATTTCTGCCTACTGCCATTCCGCTGAAGCCCGCATCTATTGCTTTTTTAACATGCTGCTCTATGTTTATTGATTCCAGCTTCTTCCCACCAGCAAGAAACACTTTTGTTTTATCTGCTGATTTTACCACCCAGTCCAATTTTGAGTCGTCGTCCGGATATTTCAATTTAACTATATCGGCACCCATTTCAAATGCAGCTCTGGCTGCATACGCAACTATTTCGGGAGATTCGTCGTCAGCTATGGTCTTGCCCCGAGGGTATGACCACATTACCACTGGCAACCCTAAAGAATGGGCTTCTTCTTCTATCTTCCCGAATTCTCTGACCATATACTTCTCATATTTACTTCCCCAGTAAACTGTATAACCAACAGCGGCAGCTCCTAATTTAACTGCTTCGTCTACGCTTGTATTCTGCGTGGAAAATGGCTCCCCATTATATAACCTAGTTTTACCGTTTAATTTAAGTATTAATGGAATACTTGACTTTTTCTTATCATAATAGTGAATTGCACTGCCTTTTAAAAGTATCAAGGCATCTACTTCCGCCTTGTCTGCCAAATCTATTATATATTTTGGTGATACGTTTAATTCATTAAAGTCCGTTGGGCCATGCTCTAATCCATGGTCGTATGCTAAGAAAACTCCTTTTAATGGTAACTTTTCCATTAATTTAATAGTAATTCATTTATTATATATTTATCTTACTTTTAATTATCCTTAATTTTATGTTTGATGGAGGGTATTTCCCTTTCAATCCGCTTTTTGCGCCGTATTTCTGTATAACATTGCTTGCATTAAAGCTTCCTAGATTTAGACTGTCTTCAATGCTTTTTCCGTCATCTAGTGAATTTACAAACCCTGACAAAAATGCATCCCCAGCCCCTATAAAGTTTATCTGTTTTGCCTTAAAGGTATTTGCAATGTAGAGTGTATCTCCTGAAAGAACTAGCGAACCTTTATCCCCTTTTGTTATTATAGCTGCTTCCTTTACCGATTTCCCAAGTTTTGTTATATTGCTTACATCATTTGAATACCCTACAAACTTCTTGGCTTCCTCATCGTTCATGCTTATTATATCTACATACTTAAGCAGAGGCTCAATTTTTTTAAATTTGAGATTTAGCTCGGTTGAGCCAGGATTAAAAACGACCTTCATCTTCTTTTTATCTGCCAGCTCTAGTATCTTCTCCAAAAATGAGATATTTTTTTGTGGCAATGGCCCTATATACATCCACTTTGAATCGAAATCTGTGTTTACATCATCTATTGACATTGTACTCTCGATGCCTCTGTGAACGAGAGTAACCATATTGCCATTTGAGGAGATTATTATGTTTGAAAAGGGGGTTTCTCCTTTTTCTATTCTTATAAATTCTGTATTTACTCCAAATTTTGCTAAATCAGAAATTACAAATTTTCCGTATTCGTCATCTCCAACTTTTGATATTACTGCGCATTTTTTATTGAAGGATGCAAATGAGGCAGCTGAGTTGGTGGCGCTTCCTCCGCTAAACTCAAACACTTTGTTTACATCTATCTTTTTATCGAAGGGTATCTCTAGAAAATGCTTATTAACGCCCTGTTTTAATGATGCCTTATCCAGAAAAAGGAATATATCCTTTGTTGCGGATCCAAATGTAACAAAATCAAACATTATAATTTATGATTTTATGCAAATATAAAATTTAGCCATTTACTTGATTCTGAACTTCTTGAATTTTCTTAGTAATCTCATCTACGGACTTAGAGGACGTTTTAAGCCTTAAATCGACTATCTCCATTTTTTCTTTTAAATCCTTAAGTATATCCTCTTTATTTTTCTTCATCAGTATTTGGCCAAAAAGCTGGAAAAGCTCAGATTCACCTGTTTTCTCTACTTCCTCTCCCGTTCTTTTTAATTCATTGTACTGCAATTGAAGTGTCTGCTTCTGTGTAGTCTCAGCCTGTAAACGCTGCCTTAACTCCTCAAATTCATTCTCATCCATATAAATTTATCGTATTGATCATTTTTAAAAACTGCATCAAGCTGTTATTTACAGCCAATAGTATATTTAAATCCTTAGCTTTAATAGTTATGCACAGCGAACTTCCTTTACGCTTGACAACTGCACTAACCCTCTGACCGGAAGGCTTTGAAATTGAGCTAGCCAGATTATCTAGAAAACTGTTCTGGCCGGTTATTTTAATTGAAAGTTCAAACGGGTTATCTGGCTTTGACATGGTGACCGCCTTCTGGTTTTTTCTTCACCAAAACTCTGCCACCGCAGTAAGGACACCTTACTATATCTCCAATCTCAGATGAATCAACTGTTGCTCCACAGCTAAAGCACTTATACTTTGACATAATCTACCTCATTTGAAGTTAAGCTATACGCATTGTCGGCAATTACTAAACCGCAATGCTTGCACTTCCATATGCCCGCAGATTGCCTTATAATCGAGGTCTTCTTACACCTTGGGCATTCATATTTTTTAGATCTAAGAGCCTTAATTGCATCCACTCTTTTTCTTACACCAACACCGTATTTTGCAGTTCTCATACTTCATCATCTACTAATTTTTTATATTTAAAGCTTAGTTTATTAATAATATATTGATTTATACTATAAATATGAGAATAAACAAGTCAGAATTGCTAATTTTATTGATATTGCTTACACTTATACTTATAGGAAAATCAAACGCTATGCCTTACTCGCAGGTAAATATGACGGATAATATAACTCAAACTAGCTTAGCTTATTCATATTCTACGGTAAATTACAGTATAACACTCTACAATCTGACATCCTCAAAATTCAATCTAAGTCTCCCGATAGGGATAAAAAACTTAAGTATAACAAACTTGAGACTTCTTGGCATATCATATGTTATATTGCCAGCAAGCAGTTGCCATACTATCTCTGTATCCTCAAGCTGCAGAATAGTTCAACTGGATAATGTAAGCTCTAATGAGACAATAAAACTTGTTTATAGTTACTATCAGAATTACACTAATTATAACGGATCATTTAATTCGACAATATATTTTATGCCGTCAAGTTTTACTAGATATCTTAATATTAACATGATATTGCCAGATTATGCGTATATACCTGACAATGCATACAGCGAACCTGCAATATACTCAATAGTACAGCTAAATGGAAGATTTGATGTAATCTGGAGATTTATAAACCAAAGCTACCCTAATATAAACGCCTATTTGAGTTTGCCATTTACGGTAAATTATAACTTAAATATAGTGTATAAAAAACCAGTATCCTACAATTATAGCTACATATATATTTTTATTATACTTGCAATAATACTAGTTTCAGCTTACTATATTTATAAAAAGTTAAAGCCGAAGAGAATTAAATCAAAAAAGAAAAAGACTTCAAAAAGACTCATATACGGATTGTTGAGTACCGACGAAATAAAGGTGTTAAAATCGATAAAAAAGAATGAATTTGTGCACCAATCTGATATAATAAAAAATACCAATTTTTCGAAGGTTAAGGTAAGCAAGACGATATCAAAGTTATTAAGATATAAACTAATAAAAATAAAGCAGGACGGCCGGGAGAATAAAGTCAAAAGAATTTAATATGTTCAATAAAATGAAGGGATATAGATCAGAAAGAAACGTAAAACTGCTCTTCATAAAAAGAGGATGGAAAGTTGTCAGAGCTGGTGGCAGCCTTGGAGAATACGATATTATAGCATTCAAGGACGGAAGATGTATCTTTATACAAATAAAGTCAACAGGTAACAAGAAATTCTATTACTATGGATATATGAATGACAGCTATGAAGGCTTTCCATTCAGACTTGTGGTGCATTTTGATAGAGGAAAAACAATAATAACACCGCCTATCAAGATTATTTCAGAAAACGACGGAGTAGAGATAGAGGAATTCCTAAATAAGCTAGGATAAACAGTTTCCAATAGTTTCACACAAATATTTTAATATCGCTAAAATATAAGAGAGGTATAAGTTTTTTTAAATTGGAGCAGTTTTTGCATACTCGGACGCAAAAACTGCTTTTCTTTTTTTAACTACCAAATGCAATCTTTATTCCTACTACAACTATAACTAGAATAATCCCAAATATGATAACTGTCCTTGGCTTTATTGTTATTTTGCTTTTATAATCTGAATAATACTGTACAAGTCCACCAAAGGATGATGGCATCCGTGTCTGAGCTTTTTTATTTAGCATATTATCAGACTACTCTGCATCATTATTAAACTTTTCTAGATGCACTATGTTGCTTATATCTATCGCCTGACTATTCTTTCTCTGTATCTCCTTATCTTCAGCGTATCCTATCGGTATAACTCCTCTAACTATATATTTAGAGGGTATACCTAAAAGCTTCTTTATAGACTCTTGCTGAAGCGTGGCTATCCATGCGCTTCCAAGCCCATAACTTGTTGCCGTGAGAAGTAGATTCTCTATCGCAAGAGCAGCATTCTCAACACAGAATATCTCGCTTTCTTCTTCATCAAATACTGCATCCATCTTTGATTTATCACATATCACAACAACTATAAATGGGCTAGATTCTATATTGGGAGTAAGAGAAATTTTACTTAATTCTTCTTTTTTAGATCTGTCAGTGACTATTATAAATTCATACTCTCTAATGCCCCCTGCAACCGGTGCCTTAACTGCAGATTCTATAAGATTCACTACTATCTCTTCGCTTACATCCTTTGATAAGAACTTATAGGTGGTACCTCTGCTTGCTATTGCACTAATTACATCCATTAATTCTTAAGAATACAAGCAAATATAAACATTATAAAAAATTGGCATAGAATAAATAAAACTTAGGAATAATTTTCTATTACTTCTGCAAGCATCTCTACTTTTCCGCCAGTGGGCTTGGCTAATACCTCATTGCAAACAAGACACCTCACTTCCGTGGAAGCCCTTGTGAATATTACTTGCTCATTTTTACACTTAGTGCATCTAACCTTCGAAAATTTCCCTTCTGCAGGCCTAAATATTATTTCTTCCATTATTTAATTTCCAGCTTTTTGGCTTTTTTACCTCTTTTCTGTGTAGTCATTTTACCGCATTTCGTACATTTATACCTTAAATCTATTCTTTTTGACTGTTTAATCCCAAGTCTTTTTGCATGCTCAAACATTGGGTATGGGGTTGAACCGTAACCATGCTCCAGATTCCACCCTTTCCTTCGGCTTCCGGCAGTCAAAGTTCCTCTCTGACCCCCTTTGACCTGTATTATTTTCTGTAAAGTGTGCTCTTTACAAAATTTACAATATCTTTTGACTTGATTGGGTAATTTCATTTAGTTTGAATAAAAAGCTTAGTATTTAACTTTTTCTATGCTTGAATTGCATTAGTTTTAAATTTAAACGTAGAGTTAATAACGTATGTATAAATATGCTTTTGTACTAATGATCCTGGTGTTATTTGTTTCAGTTTCCACAGCTCATGCGCAAAGTGTAAATTTAAACTTTAAAGAAATGCCATTGCAATCGCAAGTATGTAGCTACTTGACCCCTAAAGATATACAAACTGCATATAATTTTAATTCTTTGTACAGTAATGGAATAAATGGAAAAGGGGAAAATATAACTATAGTAGTAGCATATGGTGATCCAAATCTACAGCAAGATGTTAACTCATATGATTCTTACTACGGAATCGCAAATCTTACAAATAATTCAAATCTTTTTGTAGAGTATCCTTTTGGTAAACCAAATTCTTCTAATTCAAATTGGATAAGTGAAACCGCTCTTGATGTAGAAATAGCACACTCATTGGCGCCTGGCGCTGATATTTATTTGATGGTCTCGCCGAATGATTCCTATCTTTTTAATACAATTAACTATACAATAGAAAACGTTAAAACAAATATAATATCTTTGAGCTGGGGTTCATCTGAGCTTGAGTATAACCAACAAAGTATAAACTATCTCAACCAGATGTTGGCGGAAGGCCGGTCTAAAGGAATAAATATATTCGCAGCAACGGGGGACAGCGGTGCTTATAACTCTTATAATGTGCCAAACGTAAATTTTCCAGCTTCCAGCCCAAATGTAATAGCCGTTGGAGGCACTACACTCTCGGTTTATTCGAATGGAGAATATGAATCAGAAACTGCTTGGAATGGCAGCGGTGGCGGTCAGAGTGAGTATTTTACAAAGCCTTCTTTTCAGCCTAATATAAGCTCATACAGAATGGTGCCGGATGTTTCATTTAATGGAGGTACACCAGTATGTATATATGTGAACTCAAACTTCTATGGATTTTACGGAACTAGCGTAGCCGCGCCATCGTGGGCTGCATTAGATGCGCTTATAAATCAAAAGTCAAATAGCGACATAGGGTATTTAGACAATAGCTTATATAAAATTTATAATAGTCTAGGCAGCTTTGTTTTCAATAACATAACTACCGGCTGCAATGGTGTATACTGTGCAGATGGCAAGTACAACGAGGTTACAGGATTGGGTTCACCGAAAGCATTCCAATTAGTACAAGCCCTATCGAATACAAGCTATTATATTGCATTTAATGACTTTGATAACGGAATTTTTAGTGTAAATGGTAAAAACTACTCTGGTAAAACTACGCTAAAGTTTCCGTTTGGTGAGAAGATAGAATTGGCTGCATATCCCACTAACGGCAATCAGGTAGGTGAAAAAGAGGTATTTACATCATTCTCTGGTATATTAAACAGTACAGAAAACAGTACTTATTTCTTTGTCAATGAATCAGGAACAATAAATGTAAATTTTGAAAGATATTTTCACGTTGAAGAACAAGCCTATAACGGATTAGATAACAGAAGTTATTATGTTGAAAACGGTAGTTTCATAAACATATCAGAACCTCTCAGAGAGAACTACTCAAATTTACAGTATGTTTTAAGGGGATTTCAGATAAATAACGGAACGTTAATACAAAAATCAAACTACAGGATACAGGCCCTGTCTGCACTTAATATAAGTTACTTTTGGTCAAAACAGCCTAAAACAGTTTTTAACTTTGAAAATTCGACAGTTGGATTGACTGCCGAGGTTTCTTATTATTCTTATACACCTTTATCAAATATTATAAAAAAATCATCAACCAGTATAAAAAACAATAGTATTATATATGCTATTCCAAATTCAACTTTTTATGTATACGGAAAACCAATAACGATCAATGGAAATAGGTATCTTACAGTAAACAGAACACTTGGCTTTTCAAATGATATAAACGTAAATTTCTTGAAAGAGTATAACTATTCTGTAGACTTCATCTCAAAACAAGGAATTACCATAAGACCGGATAGTTTTTATGTTTTATTCAATAATATGTCCGAAAAATATGAAAACAGTAGCTTATGGGCGCCTTTTAATGTTAATATCACATTATATAAAATAAGGTACGACAACATAACACTTAATAAAACAATTTCATTTTACTCCGATTCTAATACAAAAATTAATATTACACTGCCTGTAACTGACTTTAACTTACATGTAGTAACCATACTTGGCATACCTGTTGTCGGCGCAAAGATTACATTGAATATAAAAAACGAAACACTCAGTAATTCAACGAATATTCTGGGGGGAGTGACGTTCTCGAACGTTCCAGAGATATTATATAACCTAACGGTAACGGCTTACAATTCTAAGTTTTATTTCAAGAATATAAGTACTCTGCCAAATACTCTCTCAATAACCGCAGGATTGTATGAAATTTATATAATTCTCGCAATAATAGTGCTTATTCTTGCTATTCTTGCCTTATACGAGAAGATAAGGCATAGAAAGAATAAATAAAAGCCTAAAAGTACAATATTATAAGTGGAACTAAAGGGTAAAGATTATTCTATTTCAAGAGAGGAGGGGGAGATAACCCTTACTTATAAAATCCCATTAGATGTGCTCTATCCAAACCCAGAGGACAACGAAGATATATTTGAAAAAGTGATAAATGCGATACTTGAATCCGGAGATATAACCTCTTTGGTTATAGTAAGTGACAGGAATTATATATACACAAAAGACCAAACCGATCTTTTAAATGACCTAGCTAATAGGTACAAAGGGATACTAGAATCCGATTTCGCAAAGCCTTTTATCGGTGATACACAGAAGAATTTCCCGGATGAGGTAGCTAAATTCAATTATATACTATTTAACAAGTTAAAAAGAGACCCTATAGGCGCTTATGTATTAGGGCTTAGATTTTTAAGAGAGATAAAAGTAAAAGAAGAAAACCTTAAATCTGATAGTTTCGAGAGATTTACAGAAAAATTTGAGCAGTTAATATCTAACATATCAAATATAAATATAGTAAATAAAAACCTAAATCTTATATTGGGCTACAAAATTGGTGATAGGCAGCCTTACCGTGTCATATTTAAGCCATTGATAAGGCCAAATTTCACATACACCAGAATAATGTCGGAACCACCTTTATCTGCTGTTGAAATAGAAACTTACAAAATAAATGATGAGGATAAAACAGAGGTTACAATATACCGTATACCTGGGATGTCACAGTATCTTTACCATTTATCACCTCCAGAGCTGTTATTGAATGTAGAGGAGTATGATATACTTGACCAGGTAAGGAATAACCTGATAGATTACAGACCTCAGGAAAATGAATTTACGGATCCTTTGCGTATGAGGGATGTTTTCTTCAAGATAAGCAGGGATATGATAGAGGATATAAGCACAAAAAATAAGTATAACCTAAGTTTTAAGGATATGGATAAACTTGCTAGAATACTGGTAAGATTAACAGTTGGATTTGGAATGACGGAGATTGTCCTTTCTGATGAAATGGTTGAGGACATATATATAAATTCCCCAATAAGCAAATCTCCTATTTTTGTCAAGCATTCCAAATATGGAGAATGCGCATCTAATATTATACCAAATGCAAAGGAAGTTGAGGCATGGGCATCGAGGTTTAGATTAATGTCGGGAAGAGCACTTGATGAGGGCCACCCTGTACTAGACACAGAGCTTATAACAGATTTATTCAGAGCAAGAGTTGCCATCGCGCAAAGACCGCTCTCTTCTGAAGGTCTCAGCATAGCATTTAGAAGGCACAGAGAGAAACCATGGACAATACCTTTGTTTATAAATAATAATATGATATCCCCCTTTGCAGCCGGTCTTTTATGGTTCTGCGTTGAAGGAGCGAGAACAATACTAATAAGCGGAACTAGAGGAGCAGGCAAAACCTCTATGTTGACTGCTCTAATGCTCTTGCTTATGAAAAGATACAGGGTAATAACAGTAGAGGACACTCTTGAGATACCTACCGACTCATTTACAAAATTAGGGTATGATATACTATCACTAAAAGTACAAAGTGCAATAACCGGCGAGAAGGCTGAAATGAGCGCAGATGAAGGTATAAGGACTACTCTAAGGTTAGGAGACAGCTCATTGATAGTTGGAGAAGTTAGAAGCACTGAAGCAAAGGCGCTATATGAGGCAATGAGAGTAGGCGCACTTTCCAACGTTGTTATGGGTACTATACATGGTGAGGATCCGTATGGTGTTTTTGATAGAGTTGTTAATGACCTTAACGTTCCTAGAACAAGCTTTAAAGCGACTGACCTTATAGTATCTGTAAACAAGATAAGGGCGGAAGACAGACTGACAGAAAGAAGGAGAGTGCTAAGTATAACGGAAGTAAGAAAAGATTGGAATGATGATCCGCAATATGAAAATGGATTTGTCGATCTTGTAAAGTATGATATACATAAGGATATACTTGAACCATCTAAAGATTTGCTGGAGGGAAACAGTTATGTTGTTAAACAAATTGCTTCTAAAGTAGAAGACTGGGCAGGTAATTGGGATGCGGTTCTGGATAATATAAGAGCAAGAGGAGACATTTTAAAAGCCATCTCTGAGCATGCTAATTTGATTAAAAACCCAGCCTTGCTTGAGGCAGATTTCGCATCTTCTGCAATAGATCAATATTATGATATAATTGGAAAGTTAAAAGAAGAGTATGGAACAGCAGAAAGAAAAAATATAAAGAGCATGTTTGATTTATGGCTAAAAAGCAAAAAATAAAGAGTAATATCCCTGGTATAAGGATAGATAAAAAGTTTATCAATAATTATTATACAAGCGCTGAGATAGTCCCAAATGAGCTATACAAAAAAGATGAAAATATACGGGAAGAGCTAAGATCTTTAGAATATAAAATATTCAAGGAAAAAAACCCAAGTACTATATCAAAGGTGATAAATTTTGGGGCCAGTACAATAGGTAGAATAATAAAATTTAATATAAACAAGGAACAAGAAAAGAAAATAAATACAATGCTCTATCTTTTGGGATACGATTTTGACGCAAAGCAGCTTTACGGATTTGGAATTTTCATGCTTTTTGTTTTTATGTTCTTAGGAATAATCCTTCTAATTTTCGGACAGGTAATAGCAGGTATTGTTCTGATGTTTTTAGGTGTTTTCTCTTTTATAGGGGTTCAAATGTTCCCACAGCAGCAGATGACAGCTAGATTAAGCAAAGCGTCAAGCGATCTTGTAACCATGGTGCTTTATATGGTTATATTTATGAGGCAGACACCAAATTTGGAAGGCGCTGTGCAGTTTGCATCGGATAATCTTTCAAGCTACCTTGCATTGGATCTTAAAAAGATAATATGGGATACCGCAGCAAGAAAATACCAAAATATAAAGGAGGCCCTTGATGATTACTTAAAAAGATGGGCAAAATCCAGCCCTGCATTCACTGATGCAATATTTCTTATAGAAAGCTCCACATCCCAGGAAACGGAAGAAGCAAGGCTTGGGTTGCTTGATGAAGCATCTGACAGGATACTCGGAGGAACATTTGAAGCAATGACAAAATATGCCTCTTCCTTAAAGGAACCCTTGAATACAATATATATGATAGGTATGGTATTGCCTGTGCTTGGCCTTGTATTGGCACCAATGCTGATGGCTTTTGTAGCAGTGCCAGATTTTGGTCTGCTTCTTGCCCTTATGTATGATATAGCATTGCCATTGATGGTTTACTTTTTGATAAGAAATAAATTGTTGACAAGGCCTAGCGGTTTCGGTGCCCCAAACCTTGATAATATCCCGAATGTGCCAAAGATTGGAAATTTTTTCCTAAATTTTGGAAAAAAGAAGATAAGCATAAGTGCACTTCTGCCTGCAATTCTTGTATTTGTTCTATTTCTTGTACCAGTTTTCTTCCTGTATCCGTTAATGTTAAAATTCGGCCCGACACAGATATACATTTCAATGTTCATAACTGCAGCTATAGGATTCTCTATAGTCGTTTACCTTAAACTGTCTGTCATACAGCTAAAGGAAACCGAAGAAGAGCTAAACTCCATAGAATCCTCATTTGGAGCCGCAATGTCGCAGATGAGTTCATTCCTTGCACAGGGTTATCCGCCGGAAGCAACATTAGTTAAAGTAGGAGAAAATATGAAAGGAACGCCGGTATCAGACTTTTTTGATGTTACTGTAAATAATATAAGAAAACTGGGAATGTCACTTAAAGACGCATTTTTCAATACAACTAATGGATCTACAAGATTTTTCCCATCTCAGATGATACTGGCATCAACCAAGATTTTCCTGTCTTCTGCGTCTAAAAGCGTAAAAAACGCATCAGTGGCTACATTATATGTATCAAAGCACTTATCTAATCTTAGAAGAATTGAGGAACAGGTACGCTCTTTACTTGAGGAAGTAACCTCTGGAATGCGTGTGGAGGTCGGATTAATAAGTCCGGCAATGGCAGGGATAGTCGTCGGATTGACTACTTTGATAGGCACTGTCCTTACTTCGTTATCTGGGAGTATAAGTTCTATACAAAGTGCGGCAAGCACTTCATCAAGCAGCAGCGTATCATCAGTAGTACCATTTGCATTCAGCATGTTCAACCTTAGTGGAGGAGCGATACCTCTCTATACTTTTCAGATAATAATAGGCATATATCTTGTCAGCCTGAGTCTTATAATTGGATATGCAGTTTCTACAATATCACAGCCCGGTGATAGAATACTGATGAGAGATACTATGGGATCAATGCTGCTGATATCAATTATTTTATATATACTTATAGCTTTTATAGTCACATTGGTATTTGCTTCTGTAGGCGGCTTAGTTATAAGCGCAACCCATATCTAGCTGTCACCGGCTTTAATTTCATTAACGGAGATTATATCTGTGATTATTTTTGCAGCTAATATTTCGGTTACATTGTTATCCAAAGGCCTTGTTTCGGTTATATCAAAACCCTTAAGGCTCGAGCTTTTTATCATCCCTTTTATAAATGCAATGAACTGGCGGTAATTTATCCCATTTGGCTGTGGTGTACCGACTCCAGGAGCTATGGATGGATCAAAAACATCCATATCTATGCTTATATATAGGTCCTTGCCGGTTATCTTGCTTATTAATTTTTCCATTGAGTCTTTGTTTTCTATTTCATTTATATAAATTACAAATATGCCTCTTTTGTTTATCTCTTCCTTTTCCTCTATACTTAGACTTCTTACGCCTACTATTATGACATTATTCTTCATGTTCACCAAACGCGTGCTGCTTGCATGGTTTATCTCCAGACCGAGATAATCTGTCTTGAAATCGGCATGGGCATCGAATATTACAAATACAGTATCTTTATCAAAGGAAAGCGAGGCCCCGTATGTTATTGTATGTTCTCCACCGAGTAGTATTGGTATCTTGCCTTCCATCCTTATATCTGAAACGCTTAGATTTACCGCTTCCATTGCATCTCTTATATCACCATTTAGATCAAGCTCGTTTAAGGTAAACACCTTATTTTTTACTTGGTAATTAAATTCAAAGTCATAGTTTTCGAGCGATCTAGAAGCTTCTATTATCGACCTTGGACCAAATTTGGTTCCTTTTAGATATGTCGTAGTAATATCCAATGGTACTGGTATTATCACATACTTAGCATCCTTAAAACTAATCTCCTCCTCAAGAAACGAGTCTTTTCCTTCATTCAAAAGCATACAACATTACTCCTACACTGAACTTGTAATACCTTTATACCGTTAAATCGTGTGGATTTCCGCTTTACAAAGGTAGTTACATTAAGTATATTTATTGACACATTTATATCCCTATCTATTATATATCTAGTAGATTCTGAACTTGTAGACTCTTATTGCCCCATATCTTTTATGTTGTCTTAAATGCTAGTAGATATTTATCTGAGATTTGAGTTCATCCCGTTTTAGATAGTGTGAGATTTCCCACTTACTTTGTTAACTTTTGTGTTTTTCTGCTGTTTATACATTTCAAGTATGTCTTTAACAGTATTTGCATCTTCTGCCTTTTTATCAGCTCTTAAAAATGAAACGGCTCTGGGAAAACGAAGAGCGTATCCTATGCCGTCTTTCATCCCTGCGGTGTGAGTAGGGCTTCTTGTTATTTCATCGGCTTTTACTGTAATTATATATTTAGGCACAGTCCACACATCTGGTGGTATAATACTGTCGACTCTTGCTGGTTTAGAATCAACCTTTATCTCATTAAGAATTTTATATAACTCCTTAAATTGTTCTTCCGAAAAGCCAGACCCGACTTTTGTTATACTTTTGAAGCTATCCTCTTTTTCATCATACACACCGCCTAATAAGGCGCCTATGCCGAAACTGGCCCTATGACCTCTGCCTTTAAAATACCCTAATATCACTAAGTCTATAGTGTCATTAAGTTTTGATTTATAAGACATTTTCATCTTTATCCAGTTAAAATTTCTTGCCCCAGCAGAATACGCCGAATCTAGACGTTTTGCAACTATACCCTCCAAACCGCTGTCAAGTACGGAGTCAAAGAACTTTTCTAATTCTTTTGGCTCGTCCGTTATTATTATTTTTGTCTTTGATATAGTACCTGTGTCCGTAAAGGTTTTCTCTATTTCAGCCCTTCTTTCTTTATATGACAGATCAATGAAGCTTTTGCCATTAAGCAGCATAATATCAAAAACAAACAATCTTAAGGGAAGATTCTGCGAAACCTCTTCTATGTTATGCTTTCTTTTTCTTTGTATGGTTATCTGAAAAGGGTATAAAGTACCTGTGTTTTCATCATATGTCAATGATTCGCCATCAATTATACAGCTTTCAAATTTCATCTTTTTTATTTCATTTACTATCTCCGGCATAAAATTGGTTATATCCTCCAGATTCCTAGAAAACACTCTGACATCATTGCCATGTTTATGTACTTGCGCGCGAAAACCATCCAATTTCTCATCTACAGCGCACTTTCCAAGCCGCTTTATTATCTCATCAGCTGAACTTGCCCTTTCCGCTAATGCAGGCCTTATTGGCTTCATCACGGATATTTTAAAACGTTTTATTCCTTCTTCGCCGCTTGAGTATAATATACTTGATACATAACCTAAGTCGGAACAAAGGTTGAATGCCCTCTCTATATAAGACTTAAATTCTCTGTTGTGGGTCTTTGCTTTTGAAAGCGCCTCCATTATGGTTGCCTCCCCGACGCCTAACCTTAGTTTGCCCATAACAAACCTCATAACAAACTTTGCCTCTAATGGAGAGCAGTGTTTCAGTATATCGGCAAGCTTTGATATCTTTAAATCAACGCTGCCATCCCCAGATATTTTAGATATCTGAAAAAGCTTATCATACACTTCACTTACTAGAAGATTTTTACTATTTTCATAGATGCACTGCCTTTCCGCTACTTCTCCCATGTCTCCAATCTGCTTGTAATTATCTAGTATATCCTTGTCATTTTTATCATAAGCCAGTGCTATTGCCTTTTCCGCCATCTTATCCGCTATGCCAAGCTGGACATTATAAAACGATGGAAGTAATTGCTCTTGAATAAAATTTACAGCAGGACTTATCTCGTCTTTTGAAAGCTTCGAAAAAAGCTTGGATAGAATATCTATCATTTCAAGTCTTTTTGATATTTTCTCAAGAGACGCTAGATAACCACAGAAATCCTCGAACATCATACATAATAATTTAAATTATACTTACTTAAATATATCATGAAAGAAACAGAGAACTACAAAACGTTGAATACTGATTTACTTATAATTGGGGCAGGAGGTTCTGGATTACGGGCCGCCGTTGAGGCAGTAAAATCGGATGTAAATGTTACTATAGTTTCTAAATCCCTTCTAGGAAAAGCCCATACGGTCATGGCCGAAGGCGGGATAGCAGCCTCATTGGGAGATGTAGATCCTGAAGATAACTGGAAAGTGCATTTTAATGACACGATGGTTGAGGGAGTTTATATATCCGACTGGCGATTGGTTGAAAAACTTGCAAAGGAAGCTCCAGACAGGGTTTATGAACTTGAAAGAATGGGGGCTCTTTTTGATAGAACGCCTGAGAAAAAGATAATGCAAAGAGCATTTGGAGCGCATACATATAGAAGATTGTGCCATGTTGGAGACAAAACAGGCCTTGAGCTACTAAGAACTTTAGAAGATCAGATACTACACAGCCAAAAAGTAAATATAATGGATGAAGTATTTGTCACTAAACTAATTAAAAATAAAGATGCAGTTATAGGCGCTATAGCACTTGATATGAAAACAGGTGAATTTTTGGCAATAAACGCAAAAGCTACTATAATAGCCGGAGGCGGCTGTGGCAGGATATATGAAGTGACATCAAACTCTTGGGAAAGCACAGGAGACGGAATTGCCTTGGCTTTCGATGCAGGAGCAGAGATGATGGATATGGAAATGATGCAATTCCACCCAACAGGTATGGTTTGGCCGCCGGGAGTAAGAGGATTATTAGTAACAGAAAGTATAAGGGGAGAAGGTGGTTTATTATATAACTCGAAGGGAGAGAGATTTATGTTAAAATATTCGCCTGTTAAAAAGGAACTCGATGCAAGAGATGTTGTTGCGAGATCTATTTACAAGGAGGTTCAAGAAGGCAGGGGAACTGAACATGGCGCTGTTTACCTAGACATATCTTATAAAGGTAAGGATTTTATAATGAAAAAATTACCTGGTATGTACATGCAATTCAAGGAATTTGCCGGCATAGACATAACAAAGGAGAAGATGGAAGTTGCCCCAACTACACACTACTATATGGGCGGAATAAAAATTGACCCAGAAACCAATTCAACCAATGTAAAGGGATTATTTGCAGTTGGAGAAGCTGCCTCCGGAGTACATGGGGCAAACCGATTGGGTGGAAATTCATTGGCAGATTTGCTGGTATTCGGAAAATACGTTGGTATAAATGCTGCAGCATACGCAAAAAATGTAGAGTATCAAAAAATAGAAGGCAGGGAGATAACAGATGAGATAACTAGAATAAAAGGGTTTCTGAATAAAAATGGGAAAAACCCTTACTCTCTCACGGAAAAACTTAGAAAAAGCATGTCAGATAATGTTGGGATAGTAAGAAATGAAGAAGGACTAAAAAAAGCTCTATCAACAATAGAAGAGATAAAAAGGGAGTATAAAGAGATTGGAGTAGACGGGAGCTTGAAATTTAACCCAGGTCTACTGCAATGTTTGGAGCTTTATAGCATGCTTACAATATCCGAATTATTAGTTAAGGGCGCAATATTAAGGAAGGAAAGCAGAGGTGCGCATTATAGAAGTGATTTTCCAAAAAAAGACAAGAAATGGCTTAAGAATATAATATTCAAAAAAGACGGAGAAAGACTAGAAAGTTATACTTTTTCCCCACCGGAAATGCCGCCTTACCTAAGAGAGATATTACCAGAGGAGAAATATGAATAAAGAAATAACTCTGAGCGTATACAGATTCAACCCAGAAACCGACAAGGAGGGCCATTTCCAAGAATTTAAGGTCCCAGTTCAAGAAGGAATGGTTGTTTTAGACGCCGTGCATTATATTGAGAACAATCAAGACCCATCGCTTGCTGTTAGATGGAACTGCAAAGCTGCAAGGTGTGGATCATGTGCTGCAGAGATAAATGGAATGCCCAAATTAATGTGCAAAACTAGAATTGATACTTTGGGGGATAAAATACACGTAAGCCCTATGCAAGCATTTCCCATAGTTAAAGACCTTGTGACAGATGTTTCCAGGAATTGGGAGATAGCCAGGAAGATACCTGCGTTCACACCAAAACAGAACTTAAAAGAACCATGGGAGATAGCCGAGATAGATGTTTCTAGGTCCAGAGAATTCAGAAACTGTATTGAATGCTTTCTTTGCCAGGATGTATGCCATGTTATAAGAGAACATGATAAAAATTATATAGGGCCGAGGTTTATGGTAAAAGTCGCATCTCTTGATACGCATCCATTGGACAGTATAAACAGAACCAAATTCCTGCATGAAGAAGGGGGTGCTGGTTACTGCAATATAACAAAATGCTGTCAGTCCGTCTGCCCCGAGCATATAGCCATAACTGATAATGCAATAATACCTGAGAAGGAAAGCATCGTTGATAGTTACTACGATCCGATAACTATGCTGTTTAAAAAGCTGAGGAAAAAGAATGGAAAGTAATGTTACAGTTAAGAAAGGTCTAAAACAGATAATGCCGGAGTTACTCGAACCCAATTGGAGGCTTTGGTCATTTATAGCTATACTAATTTTTGCTATGCTGGCATTGTTCGTTTTTCCGGTGAAGGAATATAAAGGGTATATTGATCCTTTTTACTCGCCAACGATACTTGTAGTGCCGATAGTTGGATTATTTAGGCTTACATGCTATGCATATAGAAAAGACTATTACAGACATATTTTTAATCACCCACAAAGCTGTGCTGCAGATGAGAGAGTAGACAATAGTAATAGAGGCTACTCTGGAGAAACTGGGTTGTTCTCATTCAACAATATCCACAGATATCTTCTATATGCAGGTATAGCACTTCTCCCTTTCTTTTATTATGATTTTTATGTTTCTGTTACATATTTTGGAGGATTTGTGCTGAGATTCGGAAGTATTTTGCTTCTTTTAAACGCTCTGATGCTTACTTTATGGGTATTCTCATGCCATGCATTTAGGCATATCTTCGCTGGGGGAAATGTAAGATGTTATGACTGTTCCTTGAATCCAAAGGCGAGAAAGGGCTTTTTCAATGCCCAATCAATGCTGAATAAGCACCATGAGGAATGGGCTTTTATAAGCTTAATTGTTGTAGTTCTTGTTGACTTATATTTAAGGGCACTGGCTGCAGGCTGGCCCATAGATTTTAGGATATTACAGGTGGTGTAAATGAAATTTAAGGACAGATACAAATATCCAATTTTCCTTGCAGGAATGATATTTTTAATAGCAGGCGCATTTCTATATAAATTTTCATTTTTATCCTTTGAGGAAGAAGAAATAACGGCAGTAATAGGCACTGTCTTATTTGTATTTTCGATAGCTTCAAGTTTGATAAAATAAAAACAAATTTGTTTATTTTAAACCATTATTGTATAAATTAAGCTGTTTTACCTTTTATGTAATTTGGCAGAAGAGGCAGTGAGAAAAGGGATATAAATAACAAAATCAGCATGTAGACCATTGCATTGTATATGTTTGTGAAGTATAAAAATAAAGTCATTAAACCAATCCCTGAAGCTCCTCCTAATATATTTCCAAGGCCCCAGACAACACTATAAGAGTATGAATAATAACTCTGTGGAACTATCTGATATGTGTAATCCAAAAGCACTGAAAAGCCATTGAAAAGTAAAAAGGCCAGAACAGCGTAGGAAGCTGTAATAACATAAATATTTTTTGTAAGTAAAAACACCCCAAATACAATAAATGAAAGCAGAGAGGTTAAAGAGATTATATATCTCCCGCCCTTTTTAGCGGTAAAGTAACCAAAAAAGGGCTGGCCCAGTATGGCAGGTATAAAACTAATAGTCAATATAATTCCCGTTAAGGTTATAGAATTGAAAATAGAATCGAGATACTTAGCAACGAAAGTAACAGTTCCCATTAGAAACATTCCTTTAAGAAAAACAGGAATTACCACCCTGTAAAGCTTTGATTTAATCTCGCTGCTAACTTTTAACTTTTTATTTTTCTTTGGATTATTATAAACCCTCTTAAAACCACGCAGGCCAAAATAAACTATAATTGAAAGTATCCATATATAGACAGTTATTATTCCTAGCCCTCCGAAACCACCAAAGCCAAGAATAAGAAAGGTTATAATAGAAGGCAACAGAGCTCTACCAGTACTGCCTGCCGCTCCATTAATACCCAATGCAGTTCCAAGCTTTTCATCTTTATGAGTGAAGGATAGAACTGAAGCCCCGAGAGGATGATAAAATGCCTGGCCGGAACCAAGTGAAAATGCCGCTATTATTATTAAAACAAGATAACTATGGGGAAAAATAAAAACCAAACCGAACAAAAACGCAGACAGGCCCTCTAAAAATAAACCGAGGGTTATAAGAAAACTGTCTTTGTTGAGTTTATCTGCAATCTTACCGATAGGCAAACTTACCAATCCATAGATTATATTATATATTATAGCTGTAATACCTAAGAATGTTATGCTTATATAAGGTATCTTTGAGAAATAAACTATAAGAAGTGAGAAAAGCAAAAAGTTCCCGTCATTTGTAAAATGTGCAAGCGAAGTAAAGAAAAGCGCCTTTTTTGGACTAAACGCGGATTTATTTTTAATCTCTTTCATCTATTCCTTTGTATGAAAGGTCTATTGGCCCATCATATACTTCTAGTGGCCTGAAAAGCTTATTGTCCCTCCAGTACTCAATGACATGAGAACACCATCCAACTGTTCTACTCGATGCAAAAACAGTATCAAAGAACTCTGATTTTATCCCCAAGTGCATGTAAAGCGGCCCAGAGAAGAAATCAACGTTCGGCCAGATACCGTGGCTGTTACCAAGCTTTTCTATCATCATCTTTTCCGCTCTCAGCGAAATATCTATAAGCTTATTAACTTCTTCATTAGAATTACCCTTTATAGAATCAAGAAAGCCCTTAAGGATTTTTGCTCTAGGATCATAAGTTTTGTAAACTCTATGACCAAAACCCATTATTTTTCTTTTTCCGGCCAATGCCTCTTCAATGTATTTTTCTGTGTTTTCAGGACTTCCTATCTCTTGCATCATTCTTACTGCTGCCTCATCTGCACCGCCGTGCAAAGGCCCTTTTAATGCTGCTACACCAGCTGTGACTCCTGCGTATATATCCGCTAAAGTAGAACATGCCACTAAAGTTGCAAACGTGGATGCATTTGAACTGTGCTCCGCATGCAGTATAAACATAACATCTATAAGCTTTGCATCTTCTTCTGAAGGTCTGTTTCCAGTTAGCATAAAAAGAAAGTTTGAAGAGTGATTCAAAGAGTTGTCCGGCTCAATTATATCCTTTCCTTCTTTTATTCTGGAGATTGCCGCTGCTATTGTAGCTGTTTTTGCTATTATCTTTATAGCCTTTTCTATGTTTTTTGCTTCTTCTGAGCTGTAAGGCTCAGGATCATCGGCAGCGATTGAAGAAAGCGCAGTTCTTAATACATCAAGAGTCTGTGATTTTTTAGAAAGGTCTTTTATTATATTCTTTGTTTCCTCGCTTATTTTCCTTGCATCCTTAAGTTTGGTATCAAACTCTTCCAATTCCTTTTTATTTGGGAGTTTACCGTAAAGAATTAGATAGGAAACCTCTTCATAAGAAGATTTATCTGCCAGATCCTCTATTTTATAACCTCTATAGTAAAGTTTGCCCTGTTGCCCGTCGACCTTACAGATTTTTGACTTTGTAATGTAAACTCCATCTAAACCCTTATGTATTTCGGTTTCCTCTGCCATTTACACCTCTAAACTTTTTAATAATGGTTCTATATCTGTTGTTGACTTCCCTTCTTCATCTGCTATTTTCTGGGAGACGGGAGACTTCATTCCTCTCTTTTCAAGTCTTTCTTCAAATGTATCCGGGTCTTCATTTTGGAAAAATAACCCTGTATGCATATTGTCTGGATCCTCACTTAAAAGAAGCTTTAAAGCGTTAAGTTTCTTTTCATTAACTTCCTGCTTATTTGAAGGATCTTTTACAACACCGTCATAATCTTGTGGTAATGGTTTTAAGTGAAGATTAAACCACTGGGCTGATGTAAACTCTGGATTATAAGTCGGGCAACCTTGCATAATATCAACTAAAGCTAATCCTTTATGCTGTATCGCTTTGACCATTAGATCCGTTAGTTCATTTACTTTAAAGCTCTGGGCCCTTGCTACAAAATTATAACCCGATGTTATTGCTAATGTTAACGGATTCAATGCTCCATTAATATTTGGTGCTGGCAATGACTTTGTCTTTCTGCCTTCTGGCAAAGTAGGACTGGCCTGGCCCTTAGTAAGCGAATAAACTCCATTATCATGAATGAAAAGTTTTACATCAGTATTTCTTCTTGCAGCACTTATGAAATGACCAACTCCTATCCCGTAAGTATCTCCGTCCCCACTATCCAGTAAAACTGTAAGCTCTGGATTTGCAAGCTTTATCCCCTCTGCAAATGGTATTGCCCTCCCATGTAATGTATGAACGCCATTGACATTGACTAAATGTGGAAGCTTTGACGAACAGCCTATACCAGAAACTATTACAGTTTTATGCGGGTCCAAATTTGCTTTAACTATCGCATTTTTAACTGCCAAAACAATGCCGGAATCCCCACAATTATGAAGAGTAGCAGAACAGCTTACGTAAGAGTTAACATCTTCCACCTCAAAATTGTATACCGGACCAACATAATCAAAGCTGTCTAATCTTCTTATTTTCAGATATACATAATTATCATCCTGAAATGAAAGTAGGTTACCACCTGTTTTTGCCTTTCTTGATTTTAGATTAAAGGCACTTATTAATTCATTGTAATGCTGGTTTTTAACCTCTATTGAATAAGATTTCTTGTGTATGCCGTAAGCCTTATTAACATAAACATAAGGAAGGATACCCTGCCTTAACAGCAATAGTTTCACTTGCTCTTTTAATATTTGTGAAATCGTTTTGTATCCAGCTCTTAACGATTTTTTATTTATAAATCCATCTCCTTCCCAAAGACCAATCAATAATTGTTTCTGTTTTTCAATTGGCAGCAGCATGAATTCGTGCGGAATTCTTTTTTCACCTGCAGAATCTCCAAACCACTCCAAAAAGATTTTTGTGAGATACGAGGAGCTTGCATGAACTTCTATGGATCCTTTCTCTTTGCGCTCTTTTATAGTTGCTTTTATCCCAAATACTTTATAGAATAGATATGCAGCCTTCCGCGCAAGATTCATCTCATCATAGCCAAATGTTAGACATATCTCTCTATTATGAACATTTCCTTCTGCAATATAATAACCGGCAAGCTTGAGAAAGTCCTCATTTATATCTATACTAAGAGGCAATGCTTTGCTTCTAGTGTCCTTAGACTTTTTTTCATATTTTATATCCAGTTTTTTTATGTCAACGATAGTTTTGATTATTGGGTAAGCGAGATAGTCTCCAACGGACAGTTTTTCCGCTTCTACCCATTCTTTTTTTAGGTTTCCTCTGTCAGCATTTTCTTTTCTTACAATTAAAACAGGGTGCTCATTTGTTAGAGTGGTTGCTTCGCTAAAATAGGCAGCTGATACTGTGTAGACTTTTCCTTTATGTATATGGGACATAACCTTACTTATTCTGTGAAAACCGCCATCGCTGCCAAGTACTTTTTCTCCAGTCTTAAATGTTTGAATTGGCCTTGCTGAGGGGTTACCTATTATAATATTATCCGGTAACAAACAACCAGGGCACCAGTCATTAAATTCATTTGAAGTCAAACTTTTAACATCAGTAGCCATTTAAAATCACCTTCTTTTCTCCTTTAATTACACTGTCCAAAGCCTCTGCGACTTCATCATACCTTACTAATCTTCCGTTATATTTTAGAATCTCGTTTTCTATCATAAATCCAGTTACTGATGCTATGTGCTGCTTCAACTGTGCGGTTATATTTTCTTCCAGAATCGCAGTTTTCTTTGATTTCTTTAGTATATCCAAAATTTCATTAGGTAATGGATGAATCAGCTTTATTTGAAGCAAGGCAATATTCTTTCCTTTTATTGCTTCTAATGCCGCTGCTGAAGGCCCTCCCCAAGTTACAAGCAATAAATCAGCTTTTCCCGGTTCACC
The DNA here is from genome assembly GCA_037443005.1 of archaeon. Lineage (GTDB taxonomy): Archaea > Nanobdellota > Nanobdellia > Parvarchaeales > Parvarchaeaceae > Parvarchaeum. The sequence goes on along the minus strand of JBBIPE010000006.1, from coordinate 4,903 downwards.
TATAAGGTTGAACTTTTCTTCCGGCTTTAAGTCAGACAGCATCTTTTCATATTTTCCATTTCTTTTCTGCATCATCTTTATCCTGTTATTTGGATCTTCAGAAACATGACCCCATTCATCATGCTCATCGCCGGTAAGCCAGAATATTGCATTCGGGTTACCTGGAACAATTCTCTCAGAGATATTATCATCAGTAAATTTGAACCTTTTGTAATCCGCCCCTACTTTTTCAACCAGTTTTCCCCTATTGATCCTGTAATTATTTTTAATATCTATAATGGTCTGCTTATCTATATTCATTGAGCCTTGGGAAATCGCTTTTTCTCCTAGAACTATTACAGGAACTTGGTATATTTCGGCGTAGTTAAATGCATCTGCAGTCATTTTTATACTTTCTTCAACATCCCCTGGCGCCAGTATTATCCTGCCAAAATCTCCATGTCCTTGATGAACGGCAAACATTAAATCAGGCTGTTCTGTTCTTGTCGGCTGGCCTGTTGCCGGAGCACCCCTCTGATGATCGACTAAAACTATTGGAATTTCGTTCATGCCTGCCCAAGTTACGGTTTCCGTCATTAAAGAAAGACCTGGGCCAGATGTGGAAGCAGAGGCTCTTGCACCCGCTATTACTGCACCAGTTGTCATTGAAAGAACTGCCAGTTCACTTTCAGGTTGGACTACTCTAATGCCAAGTTCTGGATGTGATTCTATGAAGACACTTTCATCACTAGCAGGTGTAATGGGATAGTAAATCTGCATTTTACAGCCTGCTATTGCTTTACCTATCGCAGTAGAAGCAAAACCCTCCATATAAACTTGCTCTTTTTTATTTGCTAGATCAAGTTTCGTTATGGGCTGTATCCCTTTAGTCTTGACATGAGAAAGTGTTTCTTTTGCTACGGTTTCATTTCTTTTTTTGAGGTAGTCTATTGTTTCATTTGAAACCGAAACATCCAAGTCAACAACACTCTTTGGTTTCTTTGCGAACTCTTCTTTTATTGCATTCACTATGCTTTCTTCATCTATACCTAATAAATAGCAAGAAGCAGTTAAACAGACAATATTTTTGGCAATTACAACTTCACTTGTTTGTTTACCGATTTTCTTTGCAACTGAAGAAATTATAGAATCAAAATCTATATCCAATACAGTTATATCGGTTCTGTTTATTTTGCTCTTATCTAACTTGCTGTCAACTACTAATGTGCCACCTTCCTTTATATCTCTTACATGGCCTTCATGTACTATTTCACCCCTTTCGTTCTTTTCTCCAAGAACAGATTCATTGTCAAAAAATATGGCTAGATCTACTTTGCTTGGTATCGATGCAATTTTTTTATCGGACACCCGTACAGTAAAGAAACTATGCATTCCTTTTATATTTGAAAAATATTCTCTGTAACCATATATATTGTAACCAAAACTCATTAATACCCTTGAAAATAAACCTAAGGCAGCATCTATTCCGCTACCCTGCTTACCTCCTGTCATCCAAGTAAATTCTACCATTTTATAAATTCTTAGAAAGCCATGCTTTCAGCTGCGCTTCCTGCATTGCGCCTACCATACTTGCCTTCACTTTTCCTTGTTCTATCAGCAAAGTCGTTGGTATTGCCTCTACCCCATACTTAGCTGCTATTTCCTGATTCTCATCTACGTTTATCTTTATAAGTTTAAATTTATCTTTCATTTCATCCGATACCTTCTCTATTATCGGAGAATACCATCTGCAAGGCATACACCACGGTGCCCATAAATCAACTAAAGCCGGAACTTTAGATTCTAAAACTTCTTTTTTAAACTGTTCTTCTCCTTTTATTTCTTCCATCTTACCTCCTATTATACAGATATAAAGAAATATATTGTTTTTATACTATTTAAAAATTTGCTGAATAGTTTATAGTATGTACGATATTAGGTATACTTGCTTAATAGTTTACCTAAATCATCAAAACTCTTTGCCACAGGAACATTAGCCGACTTAAACGCCTTAAGCTTACTTCTAGCCGTTCCTGTATTGCCAGAGATTATTGCACCCGCATGGCCCATTCTTTTACCAGGAGGAGCGTATATGCCGTCTATAAAGGCAAACACTGGTTTATTGAAGTTACTTTTTATAAAAGCCGCTGCCTTTTCTTCTTCGTTTCCGCCTATTTCTCCCACTAAAACAACTGCTTTTGTCTGTTTATCTGAATTAAATAATTTTAATGTGGAAATGAAATCTAAACCAGGAACTTTATCTCCTCCAATACCCAAAACAGTACTTTCCCCCAACCCTAATTCTGTGATTGTATTTACAATCTCATAAGTCAAGGTTCCGCTTCTAGATATTACACCTACTGAACCTTTCTTAAGTATAACATTTGGTATTATACCCATTTTTCCTATGCCAGGAACTGCTAAACCAGGGCAATTCGGACCTATTATAATTACATCATTCAATGCTGCATACTCCCTTATTTTAAGCATATCTTGAAATGGTACATGTTCTGTTATTATAGTGATAAGTTTTATCCCAGCGTCTATTGCTTCAATAACAGAATCTTTTGTCATTGCAGCGGGGACAAAAACCACAGACGCATTTGCTTTCTTTTTATCAACTGCATCTTTTACGTTATCATAAACCATCACACCATTTACTTTTTCACCCGCTTTACCCGGAGTGACTCCTGCCACCACTTTAGTTCCCAAATCAATCATCGCTTTTGTGTGAAATCTTCCCTGATGACCAGTTATGCCTTGCACTACTACCCTAGTTTCCTTTCCCATTAAAATTGCCATATTATTCCGAAAGCTCAACCGCCCTGCTTATTGCCTGTTTCATGTCAGTAAATGCCTCTATACCATTTTGTTTTAACAGATTTTTACCAGTTTCTTCATTAAATCCCCTTAACCTGACTACAATATTGAATTTCATATTCAATTTTTTAATTGCACTGACTATGCCTTCCGCAACAGTATCTGCTTTGGTGACTCCTCCGAATATATTTATAAGCAATACCTTTGGATTTGACTTGGCAACCAGACCAATGGCTTCTTCAACTTTAGCAGGATCGTCTGTTCCTCCTAAATCTAGAAAATCGCCTGCATTACCGCCAGCAAGCTTTATCTGGTCTATTGTAGCCAAGGTCAAACCGGCCCCGTTTGCTATTAAGCCAATATTTCCACCCAGCCTTACAAAAGATATACCTTTCTTCTTTGCCTCCATCTCCAAGGGGTCAGAAGAGAAAACATCTTTTTTGTACTCTTCGTGCCTGAAAAGTGCGTCGTCTTCTATTACAACCTTTGAATCCAAAGCTATTAAATTAGAATCTGTAACCGCTAGAGGGTTTATCTCTACCAATTCTGCATCTTCTTTTGTGAATAAACTCCACATCGAATCCAGTATACTATAAAAGTCTCCCATGTATTTTTCTTCCAGTTTTAAAAAAGAAAAGGCAGATCTTTTTATGTAATCTACTAAACCGAGGAAAATATCTATTTTAAGACTCAAAATTTTATTCTTCTGGAGGCTCTCGATTTCCACTCCTCCAAATTCTGAAGCTATCAAAACAGGAGTTTTATTGCTTCTATCTAATGTTATTGACAAGTACAATTCCTTTTTATGGTTTATCATCTCCTCCAATAAAAACTGATTTGCCTTGAATCCATTAAAATCAAGATTTGAAATCTTTTTTATTGCCTTTTCTACATCATTTTTATTTGATACTTTTATGACACCGCCGGTTTTTCCCCTGTGACCGGCAGGGACCTGTGCTTTCAAAACATAATTTTTATCAATATTCTTAGCATCAGAAACAGAATTTATTAAGTAGCCGCTTGGTATAGGTATGCCATATTTTTTGAATAATCTTTTGCCCTCAAACTCAAGAAGATTGACCATTTATATAAAAAGCAGCGATAACTATTAAAGTTTACTAAAATTTAAGAAACGCTGCCGAAAGTCACGGAAGGCATTACTCCGTTGGGTGGATAGGCACGAGTACGAAGCCATTGATAAGTAACTGTGGAAGCATCTGATGATGCACCGAACATTATGTAATAGTTTCCTTGCGGTGGCAAATCAGTTGTTTCGCTTTCTAATAATTGATAATTGCCATATAGATATGAAGAGGAAGGTTGCGAAGTTATGCCATAAACATTACCACTGCTTATTGAAGTAGTTGGTGAAGTCGAGACACTACCTTTTAAAATATTAACAATTTCAAAACTCGAGGAAGTTGAGAATTGATTTAATACCCCATTATAAAATTCTCCTGCACTGCTCCCACCGTTCACATACTGACTAGTAGAGGTATAATCGTTTCCGTTAATATCCTGCACATAAGAAAAGCCAGTATTGTATCCTGCCGTACCAAATGTTATCGATGATATGTCTGCTTCTAATATATTATTAATAGGATATGTGGATGTGGTTTCTGCGAAATCAGTAGGAGCTATTGTCATACCATTATCAAATGTGGTTCCTGTTGAAAGTGTAGTCCACCCGCTCGGCAAACTTGTTCCAACAAAATTTTCATAGAAATTAAACACATTAGCGCCGTCATCGTATTCTCCGTATGTTGAAGATAGCTGCGGAGCCTCTCCCACATTATTCGTATTAAATAGATTCGTTGAGTTGGAAGCGAAGCCCATGTATATGGTTTTTGATGAACCACCACCTATACTGCCGAGCTTAAGCCAGTAAATTGCATTGGTTGACGAATAACTTTCCAGCCATGATGGGATTACTGAACCGTTATAGTAGAAGAACTCCACGTTTTGGCCGAAAGAACTGGTTGCTATGTCCGACCAGCCGTTATCTGAGCTTGTTATGTTAATCATCTGCTGGAATGGAGTTGGAGTTGCGGTTGATTGGGTGTTTGTCACTGTAACTGGAACATAACTGGTTATAGCTGAAGGC
>JBBIPE010000005.1:0-47154 GCA_037443005.1 archaeon | reverse complement strand
TAGCGAAGCGGTCAAACGCGTAAGGCTTAGGACCTTATGACTCAGGTCTTCGGGGGTTCAAATCCCCCCTCCTGCAGATTTCTGGTGTAAATATAAAATTAAAATAAACTTTATATACTTTTATTTGATTGAATTTAATATGTCACAGTTAAGCTCTCATATTGCTTGATTATTCAATCTAGAATAGTCGGTTAGCGGTCTTTAGATGAAAATACCAGAGATTATAGTAGAAAAATAACAACGGTGTGGTACGAATGTATAGTGGATTTCTGCTTAATCTTTCTTTCATTCTTTGCTCAGAATTTTCTTACAGTCTTCTCAGTAAAAAAGGTATAATACTAAAATAAAATAGCGTAATCCTCCTTTATACGTAAAAACCCTCTTTATATTCTCTATATACCTGTTTAAGTATCCTTGTTATAATTTAATAATCTAATTTTAACTCATCAATGATAACCTTAAATACTAAAATTTGCTTTATCTTGTTAGGATTAAATAATCTGTGAGGTGCAAAAATATGGTAGATATTTCGTTTGATAATTTCTTGAATCTATTCAAGAAAAATGTTAATGTTGAGTCATCTAATCAGAATAGTGATTATGTTGAACTTGAAGTGGATCAGGGAGACAAGCCGATGCCAAAGATTTTCGTTAAGTATTACAATGTAAACAAGTTTGAGGATGCAAGTTCAATACTAAACGATATAAGATCTGGGTATACCCTCTCATTTATAAAAGTTAAGGAATTAAGGGAAAAGGGAGGAGTTGACGAGCTGAAAAGGACAATATCAAAGCTAAAGAAAAGTTCTGACGCTGCCGGAGCTCAAATAATAGGCGTTGACGAGGATTATCTGCTTGTAGTTCCTGATTTTGTAAAGGTAGAGAAGGGAGAAGTTCTGAGTAACGGTGAAAACGGTGTAAAGATCTAAGCGTAATAAGCGGCGTTTATAGCGCTTTTATCCGAATCTTTTGTTATATTCAGCATAGTAAGTGATTTTATATCTCCCTCATTTCCGATACTGCCGTCCACTTTTACAGCATTAAAGGAGAATGATATATCATCAAAGAATTCTGCGGCGCTCTTATCTACACCTATAATCTCAGGTTTAGCAGTATTTAGTATCGCTTTTGTCTCTGTCATAGTCTTAACTCTATGAACTTGCACTGATTTGTTTATAATCACTGCTACTACCAATTTTCCGTCTTTTACGGCTATTCCTGCCTTCACCATAGTATATCTTTATAAGAAAAAGCCTCTCGAAGAAAAAACTTATCGAATTAAGCTTTCTAAAACTAAATTTAAAGTGTTTTAATTGTTTATATACTTTATTTATGTCGTAGACATCCGATAATATAATAAATGCTGTACCATCTCTTTTTAAATGGTTCTTAAGCCCTTTTATTATCTTAAGTGTAGTTTTACTGCCGTCTCCTCCACCATCAAGTGCATAGTCCATCCATTCTGTAATTCTTTTCTCTGGAAGATATGGGGGATTTGCGTATATAACATCGAATTTTGTTTTTCCCACCTTTGAAAATAGGTCTGAAAGTAGGAATTTTATATTTTTTACACTATTTAATCTAGCATTTGCTTTTGCTGCTTTTATTGCATATGGGTTTATATCTACAGCTAGAACGGAATCAGCCTTCTTTGCGGCATTTATAGCTATTATACCTGTACCAGTACACATATCCAGGACTTTTCCCCTCGAATACTTAACAGCCTTTAAAAGGAGTATACTATCTTCTGCCGGAGGATACACATTCTTATATTCTTTTATTTTAAGCATACAAACACTTATTAATATATAATTAGATTAAATGATAAATATGAAAGAGTGGAGGATATATTTATTGCTTGCATTGTTGATAGTTCTCTTAATCGGATTCATAGCCGCCGGTAAGTCGTCTCCAGCTTATACTGTGTCAGCTGCTAAAACAATCAACTGCAATTCGATTAATCTTAATTTTAATGCTACTGTAAATGGAAGCGTAACTGCTCCAGAAGGCACAAACACATTTTTTAATATACCTGTAAAAAATAATGGGAATGTAACGGAGAATATAAGCTTAGATGTTTCGCCAAATGGATCAGTGCCTTTTACTATTGAATCCGCTAAAACATTTGAGCTTAATGTAAGCAGTAGCGGTTTCACTAGCTTTGGTGTTTATTCCCCGACAAAGAATGGAACCTATAGTGTAACAGCAAATGTGTCTGCGGCTTACTTAAACTGCGTGGATTATAAACCTTTCCCAATAAATGTAACAGTAGTTAATTCAACAAAATAATGGAAAATCAGATTATATCCGATACTGAAATAAAAAGTATAAAGGAAAACGACTCAAAAGTAAGGATAGTCGGCAAAGTCACCTCATTTGATGAAAAAACCGGAATATTTGAAGTTTCTGATGAAGAGAGTAAAATGACTTGCATGTCGGGAACAAATGAAATAAATGTAAAGCCCTCAGATCTTGTATTAGTCACAGGCAGGGCAATAGTCGCAGATTCATCATTTGAGATACGTGCAGAAGCGGTCGAAACTATAGATATAAATGAGTATAATAATTATAAGAAGTATCTAAAAATAAGAAATAATCTGTTAACAAAGTAAACTGAGAAATTCTACATCGTTTTATTGTATAATAAAGTATATATATCTTGGGAATGTCATTTTTGTTATATCATACCGTAGTTTAAACAGGAAACCCATATCGTTTATAAGTGGGAGGACATTGGATAATAATGGAAGCTGAATTTAAGGATGCAGAAGTATTTAAAAGAATGATGGATGCAACGGGCAGTCTTATGTCCGATGTCTCAATAGATTTCAATGAGGAGGGTTTTGCAATAAAGGCAATGGATCCAGCAAATATTGCTATGATTCTTTTTGAGGCTAAAAAATCAATATTCTCTAGTCTTAGCATAGAAAAACCCGTAAAGATATCCATTTCACTGGATGATTTAAATGGCATATTAAAATTAGTAAAGAAGGACGACAAGATAAAGATCTCAGATTCAAAGAACAAGCTTATGCTGGATATATCTGGAAAGACAAAGCAGCATTTTGCAATACCTCTCATAGACGAGAATTACACGGCACAGAAGGTGCCACAGCTAAAGTTTTCGGCAGAGGTAACGGTCCTTGGCTCGCTGATAAAAGATTCCATTAAAGCTGCCGCATTGGTTGATGATTCAATATACTTTATCGTAGATAGGCCGAGACTAGTAATAAGCTCGAAAAATGAGGAAAAGGAGTTTTCGCAGGATCTTTCAATAAATGACAACAAAGAGATATTTGATATGAAAGCAGAGTCCACTACTAGGTCAAAGTATTCAATAGATTATCTTACTAAGTTTATGGCCTCTGTTGATCCGGAAAAGCCTATAAAACTTTCATTCTCAAACAACTATCCTCTAAAGCTAGATTATGAGATAAACTCAGATGCATCGATGTCATTTGTTCTTGCAAATAGATTGGAATAATCAGAAACAGAAAAGCTCGTCCTCATACAATTCGATATCTCTTAGTAGTATAGGCAGAGACTCGTAATCAACGGAGAATATCTTGTTTCCCTCACTGTGCATAAGAAGGGAATTTGCCTTGTACCTGGTGACAAGGAGTATTATATTTTTCTGTTCTTTTTTACTGTTTATACCTAAAAAGTTTTCCGCGCGTAGGAGTTGCATCTTTGCAAATTCATACTCCTTTTCTGGTGGTATGTATGCATGATACTTACAGTCTACAAAAAACCTTCTTTTTCCGTCAGAAGCTATAAAATCTATCTGAAACCTTCTATTTGTCTTGAATCTCACGTCTCTTTCCACAGAATAGTCAAATTCCTCAAAAACATCTGCGGTTTCATTTTCGAATTTTTTCCAGTCGATTTCCGTTTTCTTGTGTTTTACGTTGAAATACATAAAATTATATAAGGAAACGTGTTAATAAATTGTATCTAGCATCGGTAGTCCAGTGGTAAGACACTACCCTGCCACGGTGGAGACCCGGGTTCGAATCCCGGCCGATGCATTTATTTTCCTTTTTTGGAAATTCTTTTCAGGTATATCCACCCTTCTAGGTTTTTTATAGGCCTTATCATAGACCCACCTCCAAGGATAGAAAGGAAAAGCATCAAAAAGCATACTGCGGATAATATGTATATAAATGGCGAAAATATGTTGATATACCCAAGCAGCAGTGATATTATTATCGTGAATATAAAACCTATCTCTTTTCTATAAAAATAGGTTACAGCTACTCCTGCAATTATCATCGCAAAGAACAAATATGCTATATATGGATCAGTCTGCAGCATGGAACTTATCATTATTGATATTATATTTGTCATAAAAGTTTCAGTTTTTTGGTTATTTTGTCAATTTCATCCGAGTAATACGGCCCTATGCCTATCGCTGTCTCGCTTCCAGGGGGAACCTGCGTTTGGCCTGCGTCTCTGACAACTTCATACGGCAATCCACTTCTTTTGAGTTCTGATTTTATCTTTTCAAATTCCTCTAAGGCGTTAACCTTAAGAACAATTTTTGTTTCACCCTCCGATAGCCATTTATGTGCTATCTCTGGGTATTTATCGCTTGTATACTTGAAGCTCATAAGACTTGCATGTGACCCTTGTGCAACCATCTTTCCAGCTCCCATACCAAGATCCTTTCTCAGTATTATAACCTGCTTTATGTCTCTTTTGCTTATTCTCATACAATTATTATCGTTGCGGATTAAATATATGTTATCTTTCAGCGCATAAAACAGGATGGAAACATATAAATATAACCATGCAATAAACTAACAAATGGCAGAGGAATTAGCAATCAGCGAAAAGAATTTCTGCGCTTCATGTGACAGAGATATCTCCATAATAGAAGGATCTGTCGTTTTTGAATGTCCTAACTGTGGGGCAAAGATTGCCAGATGCGGAAAATGCAGAAGCAGAGGAGTCATGTATACCTGTAAAGTATGCGGATTTGTAGGGCCTTAATATGGGAAAAGTGGTTATAAAAATTAAAGCACTGCCGAAAGACACCTCTGTAAATATAGAGGAGCTTGTAGCCAAGATAAAGGAATTTCTATCAAAGTACGGATCCGTTTACAAATCAGAGGTACAACCTCTTGCATTCGGTCTTACTGTAATAATGATAACTTTGATAACGGATGAGGAACAGGGTACTTCAAAGCTTGAAGAAGCATTTCAATCGTTCAGCGATGCCAGTCTTAATATATCTGAAGTTAGCAGAGCGCCTGATTTTTAAAAAAGGTAAGCGGGAAATTCTACATGCTTTAGCGATTTGGAAGATGTCACTTATTTTATATCCTTTACTTCATAAAGGAACAATTCCTTGAATTTGTTTTTGTCTTTATACTCTATAGAACCACCTGATGCCTTATCATGTCCTCCGCCTTCTCCTTTCATCTTGGAGAATATGTTTTTAAGTATAGCAGGCAGGTGTATATCCACTCCGTTTGCCCTGATGTTTAATCTCATTGTCCTAGCATTTATTTTTGTCATGAAAACGAGAATATTGCCGTAGTATTCCTTGTCAAAGCTTAGTTCGGTCACAAGCGTTGATGAATATCTTTTCTTTTTCGGATCAAGTTCATAAAAGTATACTTTACCAGATTTTTCCGCGTTTTCACGGAAATTCTCTTTAAGTCTGTCAAGTTCATCCTTTGTTTTCTTGTCTGCATATGCTAGTCTTTGATTATCAAGAACATCCGTTATAGACTTCGAATTCATGAGTATCCCAAGTGCCTCGTCAGCTCCCTCTCTATTATATATAGTAGTCATTGAGCCTATCATTCCGGCAGCCTTCCCAAAATTATTATTATACATGAATTCATCATCTCCCAGTTCTATTCCGTATTTTTCCGCCGTTTTTGTGACAAATTCGCTGTTTTCCTTTCCTCCCGAATCTCCTATTAAGCCTATCGTGGATAGCCAGTCAAGGTCAGATATCTCATCTTCGAATATCTGGTAAACCAATAAAGAACAAGGAGTATACCTGTTATCACCCCATAGTTTTGGATTCGCGTATGCTATGTCACCTGCGTCTATTATCTGATGATGATCTATTATGCATAATTCCTTCTCTTTAAACATAGGTAACTGGTCTTCCCTTATCTGCATATCACATATTACTATATTTTTGCTATATTCCTGCATATCCATCTTATCATAATCCTCGTAGTTTGTAGGTCTGTAATAATAAACACCCTTTCCAAGTTTTTTAAGAACTACAGTCAGAAGGGCAGCGCTTACTATACCATCCGTATCAAAATGGTAAAAGACAGTAAAGTCGTTATTTTCGGAGATAAACTTTCTAACGCTATTCACTCTTTTTAACATCTCATCCGTATCCATTTATGACTCTAATCCTCTATTAAATAAAAGGTTTTTTAATAAAGTGAGCAGGAAATCCTACATTCTTTAGAAGTGAAATGAAAGCGAACTGAGAAAAATCCCATAACAATAAAATAAAAAGAGATGTGTAGACAATAAAGGCCTAAGGATTCAGTATTATCTGTACACAAACACAGCAATAAATATACTTAATAGAATATCCCTAGACAGAATGGAAGTCACGCTCAGGTAGATTCAGTAAGGCCTCAAAAGGAGGTGGAATAAAAGAATCAAGAATATCCGCAGTATCATCTGCAGGGAATTCCACATGCTTTAGCGATAGGAAGATATCACTTTCCGTTTAGTCTTTTAATCACATTATTTATAACGCGATAATATCTAGATCCGCCAGATGAATCAATATCTGAGTTTATCGCCTGCAAAGGTATGAGCCGGTATTTTAAGTAAGATGTCCCTAAATCTTTATTCGTAGGTATATAAAGCAGGCTTATCCCTTTAGTATAATTTGGCTTATGTATTATGTAGCTTTCAAAGTATGTTTCCTTCTCCAGCGCAGGTACAGTTATTGCTGCAATTGTTCCCCATTTATCTTCCTTCTTTTTAAGTGCGAATTTTATTCCAGGTTCATGACAGTCACCGGCTATTGCAATGTCTACTAAATCCTTTCCCGTGTTTTTTACGGTATTCATAAGCGATGTTCTTGCATCCGCTCCGCCGCGGTATCCGGCACTGTGCATTTGCAGTAAACCGTAGTTGTCAAGGTATGGCGTCTGTCCTCTCAAGAGGTAATCATCAACGTACACTACCTCCTTTGTTCCATTGTTTTCAAATTTCGGCCCGAGCATCCTTCCTTCGCTTCCGTTACCAGTGGCCCTCTCGTAGTGGTTTCCTCCGACTACATATACTTTGTCAAAAAGCGGTGCCAATGGTCTTATATATCTATCAAGTCTTCTTTCCTGCTCTCCTAGATCTATATCCGAATTGCCGTATACGACTTTATGCAGTTCGTCAACGAAATCTTTTTTCATCTTTTCAGTGTCATTTTCTGCAAGTATTGATTCTAATTTGCTTAGAAATTCCTCAGGACTTGGAGATCTCGGAAGTGACATCTTTGTTCTCTGCGCCTTATCATTTCCGCCGTCAACCATATCTCCGCCCACAAACAATACCCTTTTGTCTTTAGGCACAATGCTTCTGTTTACTATTTCTGGAACTTTCTCCATTGCTTCATAATCAGATGCGGCATTTCCGACATGCCAATCTGATATCTGTGTCATCTCATATACTGACCCTTTGTCTATGTTCTTTTTTAACTCTGAAATGTCTACCTTTTTCTTTATTGCATCAAAGTCAATGTGTTCTATATCTACACTTGTATCTTCGTATAATGAAAGGAAAGATATACTACTGTCTTCTGGTTGCGATATTCTTTTTGACACATCTGTCTTGTTTAGGCTGGCCCTTAATCTAAACTGTTTATTTATGTCCATAAGAGGCCCTTGATTCATTATTAAAACCGGGTTCTTCCTGCTCTGGTAGTCAAGCGCTGTGAATTCAGTAGAGGATCCTCTCCCTGTTATATATAAGTCTGCAAGCCTACCGTATTGTGCATCTTGATTTGCATAATCTACTATCATGTTTATGTTTCTATCGCTTGGTTTGCCTTCATTTAATCCTGCAGTTAGGGCATTTATCGCATGGAAAACCTTTACTTTTAAACCGTTTATGAGTATCTCTGCATCCGGGCTATCGCTTTCCTTATCACCAAGCGAATTCTCAAATCTCTTGTAAATATGCACCTTACTGTTTTTCTTTCCGTTGTTTAGCACGGAATTAAGAAGATGCGTGTATATGTCATTTGCCTTATCCTTTATTCCCTTTTTATCTGATGTTTTCCAGTTAGAGGCTTTGAATTTGTAACCTTCTGGTATTATAGACATTATCCTTTCAATCTCATCCGGGACTTTATCCTCAAGTTTATTCTGCTTTTTGTTCTTCTTGCTTAATTTAGATCTTTCGTATTCCTTGTTATTTCTGCCGCTGAGCCTTTCAAGGGCTTCTATTATCATTTTTACGTTTTTGTAATCAGTTACTCCATAGACATAATAAATAGGTATGTCCTTTTTATTGGCCTCGTATACTATCGATTTCATCTGAATCTTTGCAAGTCTTGCAGCTTCAGTGAGATCATCTACAGAGTCTGAATCGTTCTTATCAGTCTTGACTTCGTTATATATTTCCTCGCCATATTTTTCTTTTAAGCTGTCCTCCACCAAATCTAATCTCTCTCCTCTTAGTCTGCTGTATTTGTCTGGTATAAACGCTAAACCGCCGTTTATCACTATCCCATCTATATTTCCACTGTAATCCTTTATTATGTTCCCTACATTATTCAGGACTTCATAATCGCTTAATTTGGTAGCAAGCTCAAGTTCTGACATAACTAAAAGTCTAAGATTAGGATCCTTGTTTTTATTTAAATTATAAGAATTTTCTTTATTGTTTATAATTCCCTCAAGAGTTTTTCCCACCATTTTAATCCCCCCTTACTACTTTAATATAGATACTTATTTTTTATCTTTTATAAAATGAATTTGAGTATTACTATAGTATTACTTATATCTTATCAAAACCTGTATATTTTCTTAGTACTTCCGGTATAATTATTGTCCCATTAGGCTGCTGAAAAGTATCCATTATGGCTATCATGGTTCTCTGTATAGGCAAGCCGGTTCCATCAAGCGTGTTTACATAATGTTTTTCCCCATTTTTATCAATATATTTTATGTTCAATCTTCTAGAAATCCAGTCAGTTGTATTGTCAAATGAGCCGACTTCTCTGTATTTGCCTTGCGAGTAAAGATAGGCTTCTATATCATATTGTTTTATGTCCCTAACGCCCATATCTCCGGTTGAGCAGCTTACCACCCTATAAGGTATTCCGAGCTCCTTCCATATCTCCTCCATATTACCCAGCATTTCTTCATGGAATCTGCTTGAATCCTGCGGTTTGCAAAGGACTATCTGTTCCGTCTGGTCGAACTGGTGCATACGGAATATACCTTTGGTGTCCTTTCCATGCGCCCCAGCTTCTTTTCTGAAGGCAGGACTTACTCCCACAAGTTTTATGGGCAAGTCATCTTCATTTAAAACACTGTTTGTGTATTGTGCTATGAGAGGGTGTTCTGTAGTTGATATCAAGAATCTCTCCTCTTCTCCCTGCTCTTCAGCACCTGTTACTTTATATAAAGCATCCTCAAAAGTCGCCATATGCGCAATTCCGCTGTAAATCTCCCTTTTTATCATGAATGGTGGTATAACAGGCATAAAACCCTTTGAGGATATCCGCTCTATAGAATATAACTCTAATGCAAGCTCTAATTGGACAAGCTTTCCTTTAAGATATACGAACCTGCTTCCAGTTATTTTTGCCGCGCTTTCAACATCTATTATGTTTTTTTCGATTCCCAAATCAATATGGTTTTTAGTTTCAAATTTTCTTTCTTCTATATCACCAGATTTCCTTATCTCTACATTGTCATTATCATCCTTTCCTTCGGGAGCATCTTCGCTTACAACATTCGGTAACCATAAGAAAAGCTCTTTTGCCTCCTCCTCATATCCCTCTATTTTTTCCTCTATTTCTTTTATTTTCTGCATTGTATTTCTTACTTCCTGTCTTTGTTCTTCCTCATTATTTATCTCGCCCTTTCTCTCTGAAAATTCCTTACTTATTACGTTTCTATGGTGCCTTAATTCATCCGCCTTGGCCCTTTCTCTCTTAATGTTCTCATTGAGTTCTATAAGCCTTTGTACAGGATTTTCAACTGATGTGGTAAGATATCTCTTTTTAATTGAAAGTTCAAGTGCTTCCTTATTTTCGCTTACATAGTTTAAGTCATAATCCATAGTGAATTTATTTTATTTACAAATAAAAGCTTTTTTAATATTCAAACCTTATATTCTTTAGAATGTTAATTTGAATTGAGGGCCCGTGGTCTAGTGGTTATGACGTCTGCTTGACGTGCAGAAGGCCAAGGGTTCGAATCCCTTCGGGCCCACATTAAACTTTTGGTATGACGAAGATAACCAGCAATGCTGTGGGATAAATCTATAATTAGTTTTATTAGTTATCATTCAAGTCTAATTTAATGACATAAAAAAACTATTTATCAATATTTGAGTATCAGAATAGCACTGACAATGGTATTATAATGTGGTTATTAAACACTCCTGGAACTCTTACGCCATTCGTGGCTGATATAGACAGAGGTATTTATAATAATTATAGCCCAACAGAAAGTGATGCCATCGATAATGTTTTTGGATTATTTATCTCCCCTCGGATTATGCGTATTTTTATTGCAATAATCAGTTAGTTAATAAAATTGATATTTCTAGTTTAATTAATGTTAATTCTTTTTCTTCAGGTGTCTATTTTAGATTCCAATATTATAATCCTCCTATATTATAACAACGACTCCAAATACAGATAATATTATGCCGGCAATAAAATTTGGTAGTCTTTCTTGATAAATTAATTATAAAAATAATCTATCTTTTTAAATTTAGTTAATTTACTAAAATTATTAAATGTGTTATCTATTGCTAATTTCACAATCCTATAACTCCTAATACAGGGATGTAACCTAAGTATATCAAAGCAGTTATCGCAGTAGGAAGTATGAAAAATATCGCCCAGTAAATTTTATTCCATCTCCATACTTTGTATCCGTCAAGACCTATGAATGATACAGATCCAAGCGGCAGCATATTAAATGCAGCGAGATAGAAGCTTATGAATGTTCCTAAGCCAGTTACTAGGTAGCCGAAAGCAGCGATAACACTTGATGGCGTTCCTATAATTGAGTAGAGAAGAAAGAATAATCCTAAAAATACAAAGCCTGCCACTATATCTATAAGTGGTCCGGCAAGTGATATTTTTCCGTATCTTTCTGTGAATCCTTTAGGATCGGTATAAGGTTCTCTTGGATCTGGTTCGAATATAGTCGCACCTGGTAAAGCGAAAACAAATCCTATAAGCAAAGCCATTACAACTGCTAATATAAGAAAAAAAGGAAACATCCTAAATTGCGCTTCGTATCCATAGCTTTGTGCAACGAACTTGTGCATCAATTCATGAAGTATAAAAGCTACACCCAAAACAATAAGAGATGCCAAAAAATAGAATATGAATCCAGTTTTCCCAAGCGGATAAAGAACAACCGCAAAAGCAAAGCTAAGTCCCACCCATGCTATAATTATATCCTCTATTTCCTTTTTAGAGAATCTTGCTGAAAAATTACTGAATCTTTTTTTCTTTTTGGTGTTATAACCTATGTTTGATTTAAATGGAATGAACTCCCAAGGCTTCTTCTTTCTGTATATCCTTACAGATGGATTACCCCTCTTCACCACTTTTACGTCTTTCTGCATATCCCTAATCTTACCATTTCATCATATATATTCTCTAATTCTTTTATATCCAGATAAAAGACCTTTCTCTTGAGCATTTCCTTTTTTCCATATCCTTCAAGTTTATTGCGTATATCGTCTTTTGAGAGGTTAAGCATGGATCTGCTATCAAGTAGTGCAGAATATAAGTTCTTTTTCTTGTGCTGGAACAGCAGCCTTGCAAAATCTAGGAAACCGCTGTCTATATCTATATTCTTAGGCTTAAGCTTCAGAATAATCGATTCAACTGCTGGTTTAGGCCTGAATGAGTTCTTACTTACCCGCGATACAAGCTTTATATCGCAGGTATACTGCGTGAAAACGGATATCATTGAATAATCTCTTATGCCAGGGAAGGCAAGCATTCTGTTCCCGAATTCAAGCTGGTACATTAGAACAGCCATGCCATTTTTTTTCTTGTTAAGGAAGTTTATTATCCTTTCTGTTATAGGTGATGAAATTGCATACGGCAAGTTAGATATTATCTTGTCTGCATCCTCCGGAAATTCAATGGAAAGCGCATCGGCATTTATAAATTCTATATTGTTGTATTCAAGTAACGTCCTTGCCGAATCATAAAGATTTGTGTCTATCTCTATCGCGTACACCTTTTTTACTAAAGGAGCTATCCTTTTAGTTAGCCTTCCGTCTCCGCTGCCTATCTCCAAAACTATGTCACTATCTTTTAGTTCAGCTGCGCCTATTATCTTTTTGAAAACACTTTCATCCTTCAGAAAAACTTTTGTATTATTCATACCAGAATCTTTATTACCTGACCGTTTTTAACTGGAGCGTCATTTTTTATCTTTAATCCAGTATCACAGTCTATCGCTCCTTTGTAGTTTTTCGCTATATCAGAGTGTATAACCGCAGCAACATCCTTCGGAGTTGCATTTCCTCTTACTATATAAGCATCTGGTAAAATTCTCCCGAATCCGTCAGTGAGCCTTTTCTCATCCTCTACAGGGAAAACAACCTTATATCCTTTGATATCAAATACTAGCTTGTTTATTGCTTCACTTACACCTGTTCCGCCGTTTTTTTCAATTATCTTCTCTATTATACCAATTGCCTTGTCCTGTTCGGCGCTTAGCTGTTTTATACGCTCTATCTTTCCATTTGTAAATTTGATAAAACCGTTTTTTTCCGCTTCTCTTATAGTCAATTCCGCAGCGGCGGAGCAGGGCATAAACTCATAGCTGAATTTTTTCCTAAGTTTTTCTATTCTTTTATCTGCATCATCAACAGCGTCAATCTTATTGCAGAGTATAAGCATAGGCTTCTCCTTTTTCATTACTGTAGAAGCTAGAGCAAGCGCATTTTCCTCATTTATCTCATGGATATTTAATTCCTTTACAGCTTCCTTTACAGTTTCAAAGCTTATGTTCACACCTGATAGATTTTTGAAGATAACATTTGATATATCCTCCTTTCCAACGTACTTTGATCTTTGTATTATTGAAGCAAGCCATTTTTTAATCTCATTATCTACCATTGTTATATCGTTTGCAGGATCGAAATCATTTGTCTTATTTCCGCTTGAATCCGTGCCTCCTGATATATCTATAACCTCTATTATCGCATCAGCCTCCATTATCTCGCTTAAGAATTTATTCCCAAGCCCCTTGCCCTCGCTTGCCCCTTCTATAAGACCGGCAACATCTATTATGTTTATTGGTACTAACCTTACTCCATCTACACATGGCGCGTTGTGAGGGTTGCATTTCACGGAGAATCTTTTCTCAGGGCATTCTATCCTTGCATATCCCATACCTTTGTTTGGATCTATTGTAGTAAACGGCCTGTCTTCTATTTCCACGGCTTCCAAAGTAAGCGATTTAAATAATGTGCTTTTTCCTACATTTGTCCTGCCTATTAATCCTATTTTCATATTATTATAACTGCTCCTAATATTAAATTAGATATAAGCAAAACAACAGTATAAGTTAGCATCCTCTGCAAATCAGCTTTTTCAGCGGAGTAAAACATTGCTAGTATAAGATTTGCTATAATGAATATTCCTACTAAGATAAAATAATAGCTCGTAATAAATTTAAGCGAAGCTGCGAGTATTATTATTTCTGCGGCTATGAACGGGTAGTAAAAGATCTTCGTTATAAAGAGCTTTTTTGAAAGCTCCTCTACCTCTTCCTGGGCTGTTATACCTATAATATACCCTGCTATGACGCTTACGGCAATTAAAACGCTTAATTCGATTTCCTGTATCAGCAAAATCATATTTAATTACATATTTTGATTAATATGCGATATCCTCCTAATTACTAAAACATTTGGGCTGCTCTGCAGATTTACTGAAGATATTCTCAGTTCTTTGATTCCTGACACCTTTTGAAGTCTCATAGAATCTTACAGAGCTTAACTTACCCGTCCAAAGGTAACTATATCAATTATATTTATTGCTGCGTTTATATCTCTATCTATATTGTCTGCGGATACAGCTTTAGGAAATCCTTTTTCTCCTTTATTGCCACTTTATGAATTCATTAAACGGTATAATTTAGATTCTGCTGTTTCCCTTTGTATCTGATTGTTGAATTCTCGAGCAACTTGTTGTATAATCTTTGCAAAAGAATAAATTATATCTGTTTAGTTATGACTGCTTCTTTATGTCCGATAAATTCCGAATTTATTTCATTCTCCTATTGTCTTAATATTTATTTATATTGTCTTCTATGCTAATATATTTATCTTAAGTTTGATAAACGGTGTGGAATTTCCCGCTCATCTTTATAAATAAAGTGTGTGAATGCAATGGAAAATACGGCAGGGCAGGAAGAGATAAATATAGAGGAAGAGCAGGGAATAGTTGCTTCGAATAGTATCTATGGTTTTCTGCGTTCTGGCTCAAAATTCTTCGTTTCCTTTCTTATAAGTGTACTTCTTGTAAGGTTTCTCGGGCCTACTAATTACGGCTATTATACTGTTGTCGTTCTTTACTGGGGCTTTGCATCAACAATAGCAGGGATAGGGTCTGGGGCATTGATTCAGTACATTATATCAAAGTACAGAGCACAGAATTCCAATTCAAAGCTTATCTGGGCAGTAAAACATTACATTTTATTTCTAACTATCTCTTCAATTGTTGTATCTGTAGTTCTTTTTCTTCTATCTGGCATAATAGGTTCAATCTATCATTCAACCGAGATTAGCTACCTTCTAAAGATACTAGCATTTGGACTGGTATTTTATTCACTAGCCGGAAATCTTACGGAGCCATCTTTTATAGGATTCCAGAAGATGAAGAACAGCTTTATAACAGGTGTATTATACGATTCTTTAAGGGTAGCACAGCTTGGGGTGATATATTTTGGATTTGGGCTTATAGGCGCGATAAAGTTCTATGATATTATATACCTAATGACATCAACCGTTGGGCTTTTCCTGCTTTACCGTTCAATTCGTGGTTTTCCAAAGGCGGTAAAACCAGAGAAGGAGGAACTATTACATTTTTCAAAATATCGGAACTTTTCTTATATAATATCTATAATCTCTCTTTCCTATGGCCCTGTAATAGCATTATTTTTAGGTGCGGTTGCCTCAAATATTTCATCTGTTGCATTTTATAGGGTAGGCTTAATAATGGCAGGTATGCTTGCCTTGCCGGCGTCCGCTGTAGGCTCGGCTTTCTTCGCTTCAATAACAAAGTTCTTTGAAAGGAAAGAATTTGATGGGTTCTATAGAATGCAGCACAGTCTGATAAAATATTCATTTATCGTCACCTTTCCGCTGGTTATAGCCTCAATTATTTCGGCTCCAAGGCTTATTTCATACCTTTACAAGTCCACTTTTCTAGGCGCTGAAATACCATTTATAATACTTCTTATACCTGTGCTTATATCAAGCGTGTTCGGCCCTATAACTCAGGTTCTTAGCGCAATAGGAAAACAAAAATATACAATGTATTCTGTTGTCACCGGCGCGGTTGTGGGTATAATATTGACTTTAGTTTTAGTCCCTATCTTTTATGCCGTAGGTGCTGCAATGGCATATTTCTCTGTGACTATTGCTACTTTAATAGTCAATCTTATACTTGTATCAAAGTACATAAAAATAAGGATACCATACAGGGAACTTATAAGGAGTATATTATCCGTAGCAGCAATGTCTTTATTCCTATATATTATGTTAGATTTAATAAAGGAGCTTGCTTATCTTCCGCTTATACTTATAGCTGCGCTGGTATTCTACGTTTTAATGCTTTATCTTACAAAAGCTATAAGCAATAAGGAGATAAGATTTATAATAAAGCTTGTAAAAGCTGACAAATTTATAAAGATGTTATATAAAAAGTATTAATTATATAGCATGCAGATAATAAGATGAAGCTTAATGTAAAGGCCGTGGACCTTGAATTTGATGAGGATGAGAGGAAGCTCTT
The DNA here is from genome assembly GCA_037443005.1 of archaeon. GTDB lineage: Archaea > Nanobdellota > Nanobdellia > Parvarchaeales > Parvarchaeaceae > Parvarchaeum. The sequence continues at coordinate 30,930 of JBBIPE010000005.1, read as the reverse complement.
TGCGGATGGTAAGGAAATTCCATTTTCAACTAGAAAAGTCGGTGAGATGAAGGATGTTATATTCAATAAGGAGTTTATAAATTCACAGAACAAGGACGATATAATTTACAGAATGTACAGAGCTGCAGGAGTCGACAAGAACGCAACAGTGTTCTCCGCTCATAACATAAGATATGATGTAACAGTAATCGAAAACTATGATTTAGGAGGTGAGTTTACAAAAACACTTGGACATTACCATCCATTGGTAAAAGACGGTTTGGCGTACCCTGAGCTTTACGAAGTAATCAGCGGTGAAGTCGTCTATCTCCTTCAGAAGAGGAATTCAGACGGTAGTTTTGATCTACAGCTTGTGCATGCAAAGGCCGGCGATAAGGTTATTATGCCCCCGAATTACGGTCATTTCTCCATAAATGTAGGCAGCGGCCTGCTTATAGAGGCAAATTTGGTGAATTCAACGTTCGATTCGGATTATAAATCAGTTCAGAAGATGGGCGGCGGTGCCATATTTCTGCTTAGAAACGGCAATGCTGTTCTGAATAGAAAATACACTGAAACGACTCTGAAGCACAGCGAGGCTGAAAAAATACCTTTTCTAGATTACTCCAAGAGCATATATGATGAGTATATAGCACATCCGGAGCATTTCATATTCCTGAACAAACCGGAGTTTCTATTTGAGAAACATGATTCCTGGGACGTAGAAACACAGGATTTCTAAATCAGAAAGATTTAATAAGCATAAATAATTGTTGTATATATTTGAGTTATGGCCGAAAATGATGATCTAAAAGATATAAGACAGGATGTTAACAAGGAAGAGCACAAGATAGATACAGAAATCAGGCAAGAAGAAGAAAAATTAAAGCATGAAGAGAAAGACATAAAGAAAGAGGAGCAGAAGATAGAGACTCTGAAGAAAGAAGAGGAAAAACTAGAGGAAGTAAAGGAAGATGTATCCAAAAAGAAGATAAGCGAGGTAGAGATAGAGCTTAATTTTTCAGGCATACAGAAAGCAGGCAATGTAGCTTATGACATACTTATAAAGAAAAAGGTTCTTTTTTACATACTTCTTGTTTTGGCTGTAACGGTAGGCTGGTATGTCCATACTGCAAGCATTCCGGGGCTTTTGAATCCCTTACAAGTAAACTCATCGATAATAGGCAATAACTATTTAGGGATGGGAGGATCCTTGTCTGGTTTAGATCCTTATATATTCTATATACAGATGGGGAATATACTAAAGACGGGTAATGTTCCCGCGGTTAATCATTTGGAATACCTGCCGATAGGCCTGCCTTCAAGAACTGACGAGCTCATGGTTTCATTTTTCGGCGCTTATTCCGCAAGGCTCGTAGATCCTATAGTAAAAGGTGCAGTACCTATGACTTCTTTCATGTTCCTTCCGGCCTTCTTTGCGATATTCTCCGCTTTGCTTCTCTTCCTTATAGTTTTAGACTTATTTGGAGATTATTGGATGGCGACTATAAGCGCCTTTATACTTCCGGCTTTTCTGACTTTTCTAAGCCGTTCAACCGCCGGTTTTACGCAAAAAACATCTTTGGGTTTCATGTTCATACTGCTTACGATATTCTTCCTTGTTAAATTGTTTAAGTCAAAGAGGACAAGAAGCAAGATGATATATGGTCTGGCAACCGGTATTGCAACAGGTCTGGCAACTGCGGCAAGTGGATACAGTGAATACCTTATACTTGCTATCCCTGTGATATACATAATAGTCATACTTTTGGGATACGCGAAGAAAGGCGATTTATTTGCATATCTTCTGTTCGCAATCTGGATTCCAATCAAAGTTAGCTTCGTGACATTTACATTTTCCGATGTAATACATAGTGCGCTTTATTATCCTATGCTTTTCGCGTATGTACTTGTAATATTCAAGCTTGTAATATACGACAGAAATCAAAGGAAACTTAAGATACCTTTGATAAGCAATGGTTTCTCTGCTGTTATATACAGTGTAATAATCTCCTTAGCAGTTCTGGCCCTTACAGGACTTAACACTCTTAAACATGCGTTTTCCAGAGTTTCTTCAGAATTTATTCATCCATTAGGAGTTGGTATAGTAAACCCTGTAACACAGACTATAGCAGAGTATGCTCCTCTTGATCTAACGCAGAGAGTACAGGATTTTAACTTTTTGGTGGGTTCTCTGGGTATAAACTTCCTTATATTCTGTGCGGGTGCGGTTTTCCTGTTCTTTATATTATTAAAGAGGTTCAAGCACTGGTACATACCATACTTGCTGGGTGTTCCTTTTATACTGATGTTAAATGGTGGCACATTTAGTTATAATGCAATTGCATACTCTTTTCTTTTCATATTCCTTGCATTGGAGTTTATACCGCTAGGTTATTTGTTTGTACACAAAAAAGAAGTGGAATCCAGAAGGATTCTAACTATCGTGCTTTTTTTGACTTTAATATCCATTATAATGACTATCCTGTTGTGGACAATGAATTCTTCCGCTAATAATTACAAGTATGGTGCGCTTGCCCTTGTTATAATACTTGTACTTGAGTTTGCATTCGACAAGCAGCAGAATGTAAATTTATTGTCTCTTCTGGCAATAATACCTTTTGTGTTCTTTATAATAACTGTAATACTATCAAATGTTGAAAGCAGGCTTCTGGAGCCTACAGAACTAGGCGCTGCAATAATAATACCATTTGCATTTGTGTATTTCTTTAGAGGCTCTATAGAATTTATTAAAAACTTCAAGATGTCTGCAGGCACAATGAAAATTTTATACGCTGTGATAATAATAATCGCAGTAGCATTGATAGCAGCAGATTTGCATTCAAGTTTGGTTTTATCATACCAGACTGCACAGCAGAGTGGAAGCGGTCTTTTAATGTGGGGCCCGACACTGCAGTGGGTTAGCCAGAACACTCCGACAAACGCATCGATAATATCTTGGTGGGATTATGGTTACTGGGAAGAAGCCATAGCGAATAGGACAACCGTTGCAGACGGAAGCAACGCATATGGTTATCAGTCAATGATAGCAAAATACTTCTTTGAGGCAACTTCACCTTATACCTATTCCACTTATCTTCATTTCATACACCAGCCGACATATGCAGTAATAAGCGGTAGTGAAGTTGAGAAATTCTCGGCTATCTCCACAATTGCTTTAGAGCCAACTTCATTTACTCCGATGACTCAGGTAAATGCGACTACGAATCCACAGAATTTAGGTAATTCAAGTTACAGGTATCTTATATCATTTGGTGATAGTAACGGACAGATAACACCACTTTATTCAAATGTCTCAATCAAAGGTCTACCAGGTACTGCAAATGATGACTTGTTGGTTGAAATAGAAATACCGGTAAATGCAAGTAGCAGCGGTACTATAACATCAATGGGTAATCCTTATGGTATACTTTATAATCAGCTAACAGCGACGTTTTCATCCCCGATGCCTTTAGATTATAACTGTGTATATAGCGTGGGATGTAAGGAAGTAACTAATAACGGTATACCAGGCGGAATGGAGCTTTTAAATGCAAGCAACTCTGTAAATCTTCATATTGGTGGTATACCACAGGCACCAGGCGGATATGAGCTGCTTCCTATAAATCTTTCAACGTTTGGTAACGGACCTTCTTTGCTTTACATGCCAAACGAGACTTTGAACACATTGTTTGATAAGCTTTACCTACTTAATGAAAGCGTTCCAGGCTTTAAGCTTCTTTATACTGATAATTTACCGGTTAATTCACTTTTAAGCATAGAAAATCAGGTTCTTACAAACATAAATGTTTACCAGATTAATTACACTGCTTTAAGTAAATACATGTTAACCGGTGAATGTTCTACTTCACCGTCTGCAGTAAATTACTGTGATAATTTGAGCTATCTGCCGGCAGTGTTCTCCAATAACAGTAAACTTATAAGTAATACGACAATCAATTAACGGAGTGAGCGAGAAATCCTACATCCTTTAGGGGCGGGATGAAAGCGAACCCAAGAAAAGAATATAACCATGGAATGATAAAACAAAATTATGGAAGTAAGAAGAGCCTACAAATTTAGGATCTATCCAGATATAACGAGGCAGAAAAAGATAGACAATATGCTCATTCTTGCTCAAAAACTATACAACAAACTCCTTGAGAAATCAATTCAGTCATACAAGGATGGAAAAGGTAAAATCTCCATGTCAAAGTTCAATGAATTCAGGAAAGCAATAATAGAGGAAAACAAGGATTTTCTAAAGCTATACTCTCAGACAAGATGCGATATAGAGTTCAGGTTAATGAAAGCATACCAGAACTTCTTCCGCAGAGTAAAGGAAAAGAATTCGGAGAAGAAAACAAAGGCAGGATTCCCAAGATTCAAAGCAGCGGACAGATACAAGTCAATAACATATTCCCAGGACAACGGCTCGTTTTCAATAGAAGCAAACAATAAGAAGAAAACCAAATATCTTCATGTCTCAAGACTAGGCAGGATGTCTATAGAAATGCATAGAAATATAGATGGAAAGATAAAGACAATGACTATAAAGAAGGAAGGAGGATTATACTATGCAGTCTTTACAACAGTTTGGGAGATAACCCCTCCAAAGATAGAAGACACAAACTCTGTAGGGATAGATGTGGGTCTAAACAGCTTCATCGCATTGTCCGATGGGACAAAGATAGCCAAGCCAAAGTTCTTCAAAAAGAAAGCAAAGAGAATAGCTTTATGGCAGAAAAGAATAGCAAAGAGAAAGAAATCATCTAAAAGAAGGGAAAAAGCTAAGGTACATTTGCAGAACGAATGGAATAATATAACAAATCAGTCTAACGACTTCATGCACAAGCTATCCAATGCTCTAATAAAATCAAGTTATACATCGTTCGCAGTAGAGAAACTCAACATAACGAACATGGTAAAAAACCACAGGTTGGCACAGGCAATACAGAACGCTTCATGGAATAGATTCATTCAAATGTTATCATACAAGGCTGAAAGCGCTGGTATGAGAGTTGTAAAGGTGGATGCAAAGAACACGACAAGAGAATGCAGCAACTGCGGTAATATCCAGGAAATGCAACTGTCTGAAAGAGTATACAACTGCAGCAGATGCGGATTGCAGATGGACAGAGACACAAACGCAGCAATAAATATACTCAATAGAGCTACCCTCGGACAGAGGGGAAGTCACGCTCAGGGAGATTCAGTAAGACCTCAGATTGAGGCAGAAATCAAAGAACTGAGAACATACTCTGCAATAGCAGGGGAAGCCCACACGCTTTAGCGGTTGGGAGGATGTCACTATGAAACTCATAGTTTCCGGACTTACGGCCTCCGGAAAATCCAGTGTTTCAAAGAAGCTGGCAAAAAAATTCAGTTTAGAATATTTTTCTGCAAGTTCAAAGCTCAGGAAAATACTTCCAAAAAAAGATTTTAATGTTTGGGAATCAAAAAAAGGGATAGATGCTGTAAAATTCAGGCTTAAAAACCCACAGTATGACAGAAAACTGGATTCATTTATAATACGCTTGTTTAAAAAGAGTTCAAACATTGTTATGGACAGCTGGGTTGCATCCTGGAAAGTAAAGGATAAAAATACTTTGAAGATATACATAAAGGCGGACCAGAAAATAAGAGCGGAAAGAGTAAGTAAGAGAGACGGCATAACAGCTAAGCAGGCACTGGCTTTTATGAGGCAAAAGGACAAACTTACCGCAGAGATTTATAAAAATATATATGGTATAAATGTAGAAAGCGATTTTACTCCTTTTGACATCGTTATAGACACTTCCTATCTTGATTTAAAGGATACGGTAAAATTGTGTTCTGATTTCATACTAAAGCAGAAAAGGATAAAGCTTTAATTCTTTATACTCAATTCAATGAGATGAAACTGCCAATTGAAGAGTTAAAGCAGGATCTTTTTTCCATAAGGGAAGAGAAAACTGATGAGAAGTATGGCAGGTTCCCCGAAAAAAGGAGCATAGAAGAAAGGATAGACTACGGTTTTATACTGCTGGATAAACCTGCAGGTATAAGATCAAAAACTGCAGCTTATATAGCAAAGAAAATTATGGCTGTGTTTCCGGTAAAAAAGATAGGTTATTCAGGGACTTTAGAAGACTGAAGAAATCCCAATGTAACTGGTCTTTTACCGCTGGCCATAAACAATGCTACAAAGGCATTATCCGTTCTTCTTTTTGGCGGAAAGGAATATATAGCGCTTATGCACCTTCACAAGGAGGTAGGGGAGCAGTTACTTAGAGATACGTTCAGTAAATTTACAGGGCAGATAATGCAGCTTCCTCCTGTTAGATCACATGTTAAACGCCAGTACAGGCAAAGGGAAGTCTACTATTCTGAGATAATGGAGATTGAAGGAAGAGATGTGCTTTTCAAAGTTGGAGTGGAATCTGGAACATACATAAGGAAGCTTATACATGATATGGGAGAAACTCTTGGAGTAGGGGCGCATATGACTGAATTAAGGAGAACAAAGGTATCAACTTTATCTGAAAAAGATTCTTTGGTTACCTTGCAGGATTTAGAGGATGCGGTTTATATGTATGAAAATGAAAACGATAATAGACTTTTGGATAAGTGCATAGGCAATATAGAATCTGCAATAGGCTTTCTCCCAAAGATTCTTGTGTCGGATTCGGCTGTAGATCCGATATGTCATGGATCACCGGTTGCAATACCTGGGATTGTAAAACTTACAGCATTTGAAAAAGATGAGGTGTTGGCTATAATGACATTGAAGGGGGAGATAATTGCATTGGGAAAATCTGTACTTTCCTCGGATGAAATAAAATCCCTAAAAAAAGGAGTGGCTGTTAAAACAGACAGTGTTATAATGAAAACAGGAACATATCCTGCTTATAAAAAGATTAATTAATCGCAAGTAATGTAATTATAAGTTATGATTTATATGGGGTGGTGATCTAGCTTGGTTATGATGCTAGCTTCGGGGGTTAGTTGACCTGGGTTCAAATCCCAGCCACCCCAATTCAGTTTTTATATGAAATTAATTCTCATCTAAATTTTTAAAGATTGTTTAGATTGTAAATCCTACAGCGTTAATACCCTCTTAATAATGATGTAGCTATTATTGAGATTATTACTGTTCCTATTATTGCTACGGAATAAGCAGAATCTGTTATTACACCTGCGCTTAATGCTACTGTTGCTATAGCAATACCAACAGCACCTCTGCCGTTTATTATAGAGCTTATCTTCACTCTCCAATGTTTATTTTTGACTTTCATTATTCTCCTTGAAAAATAGAAATTAAGCACAATTGAAAAGGCTATAACAGAAAGCGATACGGCTATTACAGCCGGCAAAAGGTGCTCTATTGCATTAAAACTCGAAACTTCTATTCCCGCTATACCAAAGAAAAGCGGTATAAAGAACCCGTCGTTCATTCTTTTTATCGTCCTTCTCACTTTCCCAAACAGCTTCCTGCCTATCAATCCTTCATGTATTATCAAGCCTGCAAAGAAAACCCCGATTATATAGTTTATACCTATTATCTGGGAGATCCCGCCTATCAGCAAGCCTATGACTATTATCATTGCGTAGCCAAAATGTTCGCTTTTTAGTATATTCCTTGACTTTTCTAAGTGGTTTCTAAGCTGCTCTTTGCCCTTATTCAGTATCTTATCTACATTCACAAATATGATGATAAACACTACAAAGTATACGACTACCAATATCGCATTTAATGCGCTCTTATATGACATCCCCAGCATAAGGAAAGCGAGTATATCTGTCATTATAACTGAAGATACTATAGTTATACCCTTTGGATCTCTTTCCAGCCTATAACGCATTATCAAAACCGATACAATGGATATTGAAGGAACAGCTAAAGAAAGAGATACTATAAAATCTGCTTTGAAACCGAATCCAAACAAGAAAATAGAAAGAAACGCTGACAAGATAAGCGGAAGTATAAATGAGCTTATTATCATTTTCATTCCAGGTTTAATATATTTTATCACATACTCGGTTTTCATCTCTATTCCCAGAAGAAATATAATAAAGAAAAGCGAAAGCGATGAGATAGTCTGCAGACCGCTGCTTGTATTTATGACATTAAGGAAAAACGGCCCTATTACAAGTCCGGCTATCAAATATCCAATTACTGACGGAAATTTTAGCTGCTCAAACAGCTCTCCTATAAGTATTGATACAGCAAGAATAACCAGAATCTGTATTATTATATCAAGTGCCATTGTTTTTGTCTATTCCCTATCTATATAAAATTGTCGTATAATTTAATATTATTAAAATAGAAAGCTTTTTTATTTGTTAACATGCTGTAAGCTATAATGCAGAGGTAGCGAAGCGGTCAAACGTGTAAGGCTAAGGACCTTATGGCTCAGGCCTTCGAGGGTTCAAATCCCTCCCTCTGCATTTAATTGAAAACTTCTCTTCATATATCTGTTAAAAATAAAAGTATCTTTTCAATTGCAATAATCCGCAGACACTTCAATATTAAGATATGCCTATTTTAGTTTATTTTTTGAATGCTATGGATACTCAAAAAAGTATAAATACTAAGCATATTTATAAAATAGAATTATGTCAATAACTGGAAATGGTTTGCACCGGCGTTCAAGGAAGAGACTAAAGCTGGATATAAATCAGCGAGGCAAAGTTGATATAAAGAAGGCCCTGCAGTCATTTGAGGTCGGGGATAAAGTAGTAGTTGATCCCGATTCAAGAGTACAAAGAAATCTGCCACAGAGAAGCTTTTTCGGTGCAGTAGGTATAGTAATTCAGAAAAAAGGAAAAGCTTATACCATAGAGGTTAAGCAGGGAAAAAAGTCTAAAAGGATAGATCTTTTGCCAGTACATATGAAGGGGCTCTGATAAAATGGAATATGAAGTTATGGATGAAAAGTTCATGTGTGAGACTGAAATAAAGGATAATTATATTGATTTTATTGACAAAGGGATGGAACAGGGCAAGAAACTGCTTGAACACATCCAAAAAAACATAAAAGTTGACAGCTTTGAAAAGGTTTTTGAGGAGCTTTCCACATTGAATCTGAGTATAAGAGATGATTATCTTAGTATGATAATCGATACAACTCCTTCCTCCGTTGATCAGGTAAAGGCAATAATAGCGCCGTTGAAGCTTAATATAAAGGAAGAGGACCTTAAATCAGTTGTTTCTGTGCTGAAAAAGCATTTATAACGTTGGAGTTACCCTCTATATTATGGGAAAAGACGAATACGCATATGTTTTAGAATACCTCCCTTTTGGTCTTTCGGATTCAAAGGACAGGAAGGCGACTGCTATAGTTATTACTGATTCTCTTGGACTTCTATTAGTTGCGCTTAAAAAAGACGTTAAAGTAGACGCAGACCAGAAGGTATATATAGGAGAAAACAAGAGAGACGAAGTGCACCATATAATAGAAAGGATAATCCCTGATAAATTGAGCGGAAATGCTTTGAATCTGCTCAAAGAGAGGATAAATCTGATAGTAAAAGAGAACGAGGAAAAGTATATTGATATAATAAACAAGCTTGGATCTGTAAATGTTCGTTTGCATTCCCTGAGTCTTATTCCAGGAGTAGGCAAGAAAATGGTACAGAAAATACTTGAAGAAAGGAGAAAAGCTTTATTTACTTCATATTCGGACTTCGATACTAGAGTAGGATTTACTTCAGGTATAGCTAATAGCATACAGGAAAGGATAATGGAAGAGCTTGAAAGCAAAGACAAATACAGGATATTTACTTAGGGGTTGTAGTCTAACCAGGCAGAATAGGCGGCTCCAGCTTGACTGGAAAAATGACGTTAAGGATGATTAAGAAGAAACCGCTTAATCCAGGTTCAAATCCTGGCAACCCCAGCTTTTACCTAATTATTCAAATTCAAATACTAAAGTAACCGACTTACGGTTTTATTGATGTTTAAAGTAAATATATCTTTCTTTTTAAATGCTTAAATACAAGTTTAGTTCATATAATAGTTTTTCAGTGGATGCTGTTTAGGCCAGAAAAATGGAAGAGGAAAAGATAGCAGGAAACGTTTTGATGATAAGGCCGCATAATTTCGGCTTCAATAAGCAGACTTCTGGCACTAATAAGTTTCAGAAGAAATCATTTAAATCTGTAAATCAGAAAGCTCTCTACGAGTTCAATAATGCAGTAAATAAACTGAGAGAGAATGGCATAAGAGTTGTAGTATTCGATGATTTATCTGATAAAGATACTCCAGATTCGGTATTTCCGAATAACTGGATTTCATTTCATTCTACTGGAGATGTGGTTTTGTATCCTATGCTGGCAGAAAATAGAAGAGCAGAGCGCAGAAAAGACATAATTGATAAATTATGCTCTGAATATGACTTTTATTGTGATAAAATTATTGATTTTACAAAATATGAAAAAAAAGGCATGTTTTTGGAGGGTACTGGTAGTTTGGTTTTAGATAGAAAAAATAGGCTGGCTTATTCCAGTGTTTCGGAAAGAACAAACAGGGATATGCTTATTAAGTTCTGCAGAAAAATGAATTACGAACCGGTTATATTTAAAGCTTATGACAAGGAGGGCTTTCCGGTTTACCATACAAATGTTGTAATGTCAGTCTGCCCTGCTTTTGTTATAGTTTGTCTTGATGCAATAAAAGATGAGGGTGAAAAGAACAATGTTATATCAAAAATTGAAAAAACAGGGAAGAGAATAATAGATATAAGCTTTGATCAGATGATTAATTTCGCAGGTAATGCTCTTGAGTTGATGTCAGTAGATGGCAGGAAAAAGCTTGTAATCTCACAGAAAGCTCTGGATTCTCTTTCAAGGGTACAAATAAACCTGATAAAGAAATACTGTGATATAATCGGAATAAATGTGAATACAATAGAGGAATGTGGCGGAGGAAGCATAAGATGCATGCTTGCCGAGGTTTTTCTTCCATTAAAGAAGAGAATAAAGAATGGCATCAGAACCGGAATATATAAAATAAATAAGAATTAATTCTAGGCCCACATTACTGATAAAATGGTTGGAATTGCTGATCTTCCGCTTCATTATGGCCACGTGCCTGACTATCTTTTAAAGATAATGAAAGGGATGTGTGATTCAATAGTCCATTCAATGATATATGAGTTCGGGGAGGACAAGCTTATAGAAAGGCTTTCCAACCCATTCTGGTTTCAGGCGCTTAACAACGCAATAGGAATGGACTGGGATTCAAGCGGCTCAACTACTGTTTTGCTGTCGCTTCTAAAGCAGGTTATAGATAAAAACTCCGATGGAATAGCAGTATTAGGCGGGAAGGGGCGTAATTCGCTTTCAGTAATGGACGAGGCTGATAGAATACCAAATGCATTTAATGTCAATTCCGAAAAAATAAAGGACTACAGCTTATTATCAGCAAAAACTGATACTGTTCTTCTTCAAGATGGGTACAATCTGTACATACATTACATGTTGGTGTCAAAATCTGGAAAATGGCTGGTCATACAGCAGGGTATGAATCCAAATAATAAATTTGCAAGGAGGTATCACCTGTCTGATGTAGATAATTTTGAATGTGAGCCAAATTCGTCAATTTCTGGTTTTCCCGGCAGTGCAATAAGCGTGATAAAGAGAGAAAGCAATTCGGCTAGAAAGTCTTTTCTTGAAATAGTAAACAGGAATGAGGATTATATACTTATGGATTATTTATCTGCAGTAAATACACTAAAGGGTAATGCAACGCTAGAACTTAACGAAAACAACGCAGCTATATCTGGTGTTGACAGGCTGTTAAAACTGAATTATTATCGGCCTATAAGCATACAAAAACTTAGGAAAAACCTGGAGAAAATAAAAAAGAGCAGCCTGCCTTCAATATCTGATGCGCTTATAGATGGTATGACTGCTTCAACTGCAAGGGCATTGTTTCTTATATCAGATTTAATATACAAAGAGCCGCCATCATTCAACGATCCAGTAGATTATCCATATGACCCATTTAAATATTCGTTTGCAATAGGTGGAAAAGATGGTATACCATATCCTGTAAACAAAAAAACAGCCGATGAAGTTTTGGAAGCCATGAAAAACATAGTATATAAGTCAAAGTTGGAATCAAAGCACAAAAGTAGAGCTATACTAAGGCTGGATAAGCTTACAGGCAAAACATAGAAATGTGAAAGTAGAGATATTTAAATATATAATTTTTATGATATCGGATGCAGTATAAATGGACTGTTTTGGCAAATACAACAATGGGTGGCTTAATGGCTTCTATAAATGCCACAATAATACTTATATCCTTGCCATCTATTTTTCGGGGATTGAATGTTAATCCAGTTGCACCCGGTAACTTTACTTTATTACTGTGGGTTTTACTTGGATACATGGTTGTAACGGCTTCTCTTCTTGTGACTTTTGGAAGACTGTCGGATGATTATGGTAGAAAGAAATTCTATACAATAGGGTTTGGAGTTTTTGCAGTAGCATCGATAGCCCTCTCCTTTACTCCGTATAACTCAGGTACAAACGGTGTTTTGTTCATAATAATTTTCAGGCTTATACAGGGAGTGGGTGGCGGTTTCATTATGGTCAACAGCACTGCACTTCTAACGGATGCATTTCCTGATAATGAGAGAGGGAAAGCACTTGGAACAAACCAGGTTGCATTTCTTGCGGGTTCATTTATAGGTTTGGTTGCCGGCGGCTTATTGGCGCCATTTGACTTTCATCTTATTTTTATAGTGAATATACCTTTTGCTGTTCTGGGTGCGTTTTGGTCATATTACAAATTAAAGGAGGAGAAAACATCAAGCAAAACTAGAAAGAGGTTAGATATAAAAGGAAATCTTGCAATGTCTCTTGGTTTGATATTGCTGGCGCTGAGCTTCACTTATGCATTGACTCCTTACAAGACAAATCCTTTGGGCTGGTCAAATCCATGGGTTATTGCTAGCCTTGTTGCCGGAATTTTACTTATAATATCCTTTGTATTTATAGAAAGAAAGGTTAAGTTTCCTCTGTTTAAACTTAATCTGTTCAGAAATATACAATTCTTATTCAGTTCGCTTGCCCTTTTTCTGAGCGCTTTAGCAAGGGGTGCGGTGATGTTTTTAGTAATAATATGGTTGCAGGGTGTTTACCTTCCGCTGCATGGTTACACTATTACACAGACTCCTTTTTGGGCCGGAATATACATGATACCATTGATGGTAGGATTCATTGCATTCGGCCCAATAAGCGGGATATTGACGGACAAATTCGGTTCAAGGATTTTCAGCACTGCAGGTTTACTTATAAGTGCATTAGGATTATTCCTTCTTACAACATTCTCTTCTAATTTCTCTTATATACCCTTTGGCATAGTCTTATTTGTTATAGGAATGGGCAATGGACTGTTTGCCGCACCGAATACAAAAAGAGCTATGGACGCTTTATCTTGGAAGGACAGGGGTGTTGGCAATGGTATAAGAATGACATTTGCAAACATAGGACAAATGATAAGTATGGCTATATTCTTTACAATTGCAATAACGGTTTTCTCTTACGCTTTGCCTTCAATAATAACCACACAGCTGGCTTCTTTAAACGTTCCATCAGCAATATCATCACAGCTTGCTGCTGTTCCAGCTTCTTCATTTCTCTTCTCGGCTTTTCTTGGGATAAATCCGATATCTACATTCCTTTCACAGTTTCCTAAACAATTGATCTCTAGCATTCCAACATCAAGTCTTAATATACTGAATTCAAGCAGTTTCATTCCGAAGCTCATTGCTTCTCCTTTTATGCAGGGCCTTAGATTTGCACTGTATATAGGAATAATAATACTTATAATCGCTGCCATACTTTCGGCCTTTACAAAACACGGTGTTGCAAAGGGCGCAGAAATGACTAGATAATCAGCTTATATTTAGATAGTTGATTATTCCTTCCTTCAAAGAATAGTTTTTATAATATATTTCATTTCCATCTTCATACGCCTTTATTATGTATTTTCCGGATTCTAGTGTTAATTCTCCTTTTCCGTTGACAAGACTTTCATTGAGATATGAATCATTTTTTTGTATTGATAAGTCAATTGGTTTTAAAGTGCTGTTTATGTAAAGCAGGCCTATATCTGAGGAATTCGTCGACCAAAGAACTCCAAGGTAGGGATTCTTGCCAAAAGTTATATTTGCAAATGGCAGGCCATTTTGCATGAAAACTGGATTTACAACCGCATTGTTTATGCCTTCAAGTGTATTGCATCCAAAATCGTAGGCATCCTGTATGTCCTGGAAATTATCTCCATTCCAATATTCTAAAGAAAAACTTACGCTGCCGTTTTTCATGGTCGTATTGGATCCTGCACCCGGCCCTCCAATTATTATCCCTGCATCATAGAAATTGTAACTTGGCGTGTAATTAAAGCCGCTTATAAGTATGGATACATTGCTAATATTTTCTGTATTATTGAATTCTACCCTGTCATATTCTATCCAGCCATAGCCGTCATTATACGAGAATATAACAGCAGGTTTGCCGTTATTCAATGTGGAATTCGTACGTAGATAAACAGTCTGCCCATTTTTTATTGTAATGTTATCGCCGCTCTGGTTTGCCGATTCGTAAAAGTAATAGGTGTAATTTTTTGTAGACGGTGCCACTGTCCCGTTCCCTTTTATGTCATTAGAATGCATGCTTGCATTTACCCCGGAGTTATTCCATACGTTGTCTATGAAGTTTATAAAGCCTGTTTGTGTGTCTATAAGGATTACATTCTGCAGATAGTATGCCTGTGATTTATTTCCATATCTAAGAAGAACGTTTGAATTAAGCTGTATAGACGCGTTGTAATCACCACTCATATTTGTAAGAACCCCTTTGTCGGTTATGCCGGCTTGTATAGAATTAGTTGAGATGTTGTAAACGTTCCCATAGCTGCTGACGCCGTAATCCACGATTCCCATAGGCGCAGGCTCGGCGTATCTGCATGAATATAGATTTACACCATCGCTTATACCTATAGCCGTAAACTGATAGCTGCTGTAAGGATATAGCATCACGACTGCAATGGCCATTACGGCGAATATCCATCCAAAAAGCATCAGCATCTCTGACTTGTTGTCATCCATACTATAACATCTGTTCTTTTATGTTTAATTCTTTTTGTTTTTACGTATGAAAATATCTAATTCACTGTCTTTAAGAGTTAAAATTTATATTTCCAAGTATTTAGTTACTTATTAATACTTAAAACTATCTATAAATTTTACAAATTATTTATAAAAATATAAATAATAGTAAATAAACTAAATCGATATGATGAAGTATAAGGTTTTATCTAGGAAAAAGAGTGAAAAGGGAGGGTTTACTTACCTTGCCGTAAATTATACTTCTCCTTCAATGGTAAAAATATTATCGAAAATAAAACTCCGTTTCAATTCTACAATATATGTGGATGATGAGATAGCTTATTACCGTAAAAAATACTTGGGAAAGGTCATAGACTCAAAGATCTCTTTAGATATAGCGGTAAGTACAGATTATAGCATAAAGTACACTGGCGGATATTCATTAGACGGAAAAAGAGTTTTTCTAGATAAAAATTTCCCGAAATTTGTAGTTGTTAAAAATAAAGCAGTAGACACTGTGGAAAGCATAGCCAGGCATCATGAAATTGTAGAAAAATGGGTGGTTGATTTTGGTTATAGCTATGCTTATTCACACAGGATAGCTACCTCAATTGAGAGAGACTTTTTGAAAAGTATTAAAGTTAATTGGAATGATTATGATAAAGCCGTAGCAAAATACCTTCGTGAGAATTATATGAGGAAGCTTGAAAACAGTCCAGCTGATCTGGATCTGCTGCCTTACATAGAATCAAGGGATGTTACTGCACTTAAAGAGATAAAAGAAAGCATTAACACAGAAATTTTAAGGATAAGTAATTAACAGGATTAAGCTTTTTAATTTGTTGTTTCTTATTAAATAAATGGATGAATGTGTTTTCTGCCAGATAATACAGAAGAAGATAGAAGCAAGCATAGTATATGAAGACAGTGATTTCATCGCATTTCTCGACAAGAGCCCAATATTCAAGGGACATACTCTTCTAGTGCCGAAAAACCACATGGAAACTGTTTTTGATATTGATGATAGAACGCTTGGAGAACTAAGCATTAAAGCTAAATTTATAGCAAGTGGTGTTAAAACAGCTTTGAATGCAGACGGTATCCTCTTCATAAATAACAATGTGGTAAGCCAAAGTGTCCCGCATTTTCATCTGCATATAATACCAAGAAGAAAAGGAGAGGTTCTCAAGGGTTTCATGTGGCCCAGGCATAGATATACTGGCAGAGAGGAAGAAGAATACAAGAAGAAAATAATTGATGTATTACAAACTTTTAAATAGTTTAATATCCTAAAGGTTAGCATGCAATTTAAAAGATTATCAGCAGGGACACTGCTCTTAATTTCGCTTCTTTTTCTTCTTTCATCAGTTCATGCGTCCGGCATAGGAACCTCAAGTGTCACACTTTCTTCTTATTCTGTAAACGTTACACAAGGTTCTTCGAATACAGTTAGCTTTACCATAACTTTAGTCAGCGGAACCAAATGGGGAACTTCACTTGCAGAAAGTCCATCAAGCAGCTATATCTCATTTTCACCAAGTGCTTCCAATCAAGATCCTACATACAGCGGTACACTTACAATAAGCGCAGCAAAGAACACTCCTGTTGGAAAGTATACTTTTAATATCTCAGCAACAGGTGACGATCCTTCTGCTTCTCCGGTTCAATTTACAGTAAATGTACTGAATTCAACAACTACTTCAACTCCTCCGTCAGTAGCACCACCTTCAAGCACAACACCCAAGCCTGTCAATTATTTTGATTATGTCGGAGGTTTATTTCTTGCAATCTTAGTTATCCTATTAGCGCTTGCTTTTTCGATGAAGAGAAAGTTCATCAAATACGGTAGGATGGTAATGTTAGGCAGTATAGTGATAAGTCTGGCAGCAGCAGTTTATCTTCTAATTTATGATACACTTCTCAGAACATCAGGAATGCTGCACTATGATATACTTATAGTATTCTTTATTCTAACAATAATACTTGCATATCTCATTTACCAAAATAAGAAGATGGCAAGAAATGCAGCGCTTATACTTGGAAGTTTATCTGCGCTTTTTGTTTTGGCAATGTTTTTAGACGCATTGTTAGGCTTACCGTTAACTTCAATTTCAGGGTCTACGTCATACGGAGTGAACTACTTATTCGGGTTCGGGACAGCAGGGACTTACTCATCATACGGAATTTCATTTGCCTTCAGTATCCTTCTTATATCTGTTATGGCAACCGCCGTTCTAAGTATTTTTTCCTATTTTTTCACAGTTAAGAAACATTCTAAATGATCTTTAATTAGTTTATAAACCTAATTTTCTTCGTTTCATAACTCTGTTTGGAGAGTATATGGCTGCAGATAATCTTTGTAGTAAGAAATTTTAATTTAAAAACATAAATCTAACGTAAATAAAAAGAGGAAAGAGGAAAAGCTGCAAAAGAATAATCTCATAATTCTTTACCATATAACTATCAAAATAGATAATTATAAGGTACAAATATATCCGAATACTACTATCTTATGAATTTGGCTGCAATAAGGGATGAACTAACTAAACTAAGAAGTGCGGTAATCAGAACAAATGAATTGTCAAGGGTAAGCGCAGTGAATCAAAAAACTACCTTACAATATGCTATAAGAATGGTGAAAAAAGGGCTTCTAATCGAAGTTGAAAAGGGCAAATATGCATTGACATCCGATCCTTTTGAGGTAGCATCGAGGATACTTTCTCCGTCTTATATCTCGTTCACGGCTGGATTGTATTTGTATGGATATGTAGATCAGGAGGTAAATTCTATAACAGTAGTGTCATCAAAGAAACATAGAGATATATCTTTCATAGGTACAAAAATAAGTTTTGTGAAGGTTAATCCACGTTTAATGTTCGGAATTAAAAAAATTATATGTGGTAAATTTTACATACTAATCGGTGAGCCAGAAAAGATAATAATAGACATATTATATATGCCAAGAAATGCAAGGATAAACTGTCTATCCAAAGTTTTAAAAGATTCAGATATAAAGAAACTGGTTAATTTCGCTAGGAGAACTGATTCCAATGCCGTTTACAGGCGGCTTGGATATATATTGGAGTTCTTTGATATTAAGAATGACATAAAACCAGTAGGCAGTACAAAATACAAGCTCAATCCGTCGATAAAAAATAAAGGCAAATATAACTCAAAATGGAGATTGTACATAAATGATGAATTATGATAAGCGAAGATGAATTAAAGCAGGCTAGCAGGTTAAGCGGGCTTAAAAATGTGAGCGGGAAATCTCATATCCTTTAATAGTTGGATGAGAGAGAACCTAAGAAAAACTACATAACAATAAAATACAATATAAATAAATATGGAGATAATAAGATCCTATAAATTCAGGATCTATCCAGACATAAAGAAACAGACAGAAATAAACAATATGCTTGTTCTATCGCAAAAGCTATACAACAAACTACTTGAGAAATCAATTTAATCATACAAAAATGGAAATAGTAAAATCTCCATGTCAAAGTTAAATGAATTCAAAAAAGAAGCAATAGCAGAAAACAAGGATTTTCTAAAGCTATACTCTCAGACAAGAATTGACATAATAATCAGAGTAATGAAAGCTTACCAGAACTTCTTTCGCAGAGTAAAAGATAAGAAGATAGGAAAGAAAACAAAGGCAGGCTTCCCAAGATTCAAAGCAGCAGGCAGATACAAAAGCATAACATATCCTCAGGATAACAGCTCATTTTCAATAGAAGCAAACAATAAGAAGAAAACCAAATATCTTCATGTCTCAAGACTTGGAAGGCTGTCTATGGAAATGCACAGGAATATAAAAGGAAAGATAAAGACAATGACTATAAAGAAGGAAGGAAAACTATACTACGCAGTCTTTACAGCCATTCAAGATATAACTCCTCCTAAGATAGAGAATACAAACCTCATGGGAATAGATTTAGGTTTGAATTCCTTCATCACACTATCCGACGGGACAAAGATAGCCAAGCCGAAGTTCTTCAAAAAGAAGGCAAAGAAGATAGCTTTATGGCAGAAGAGATTAGCAAAGAGAAAGAAATTCTCTAAAAGAAGGGAAAAAGCTAAGCTGCATTTGCAGAATGAATGGAAGAAAGTAACAAACCAGTCAAGTGACTTTATGCATAAGCTGTCAGATAAGCTTGTGAAATCAGGATACACTTCCTTTGCTGTGGAAAACCTCAATATTACAAACATGGTAAAGAATCGCAGATTAGCACAGGCGATACAGAATGCTTCATGGAATAGATTCATTCAAATGCTATCATACAAGGCTGAAAGCGCTGGTATGACAGTAACAAAAGTAAATGCAAGAGACACATCAAAGGCATGCAGCAGCTGCGGCAATATCAAGGAAATGCCGCTATCTGAAAGAGTATACCACTGCAATAACTGTGGATTGCGTATGGATAGAGATATAAACGCAGCAATAAACATACTCAAAAGAGCTACCCTCGGACAGAGAGAAAGTTACGCTCAGGGAGATTCAGTAAGTCCTCAAAAGGAGGCAGGAATCAAAGAACTGAGAACCGGTAAAACACGTCCTTTGCAGGATGCGGTGAGCGCATGAAACAAAGGAAGCCCACAGAATTTATTCGTGGGAGGATGTCACAAAATAATTATTGGGATAAATACAATATTATAATTTTTGTTATTCCTTAACCTACGGCCTTTAAAGCACAAAAAAGTATTTAAATGCAGGTTTACAATTAAAGTAGTTATCTGTATATCCCGGATACGCAGGAGTGCTGTATTCAGTGCTGTGATTGCATCTTTTCATATACAGAAAATGTTTGATGCCTTAAAAAGCAGATGAAAAACAGTGAGTGCGTGAATTTCATATTTATGCATGATGATGTTAATGCACCAATTCCAGTTGATCCTGCTGGAGGTCACTGCTATTGGGATTCGAATGAGACATGCAAGTTCATCTACTGGGTAACAGTAGATTGCGTACGGCTGAGGCAACACATAGATAACGTAACGTTAGGAAGAGGATATCCTCGGGAAACTGAGGCTAATACTCTATAGCAATAATTTCTGAAACGATTTTATTGTGAAAGCTTACTCTTAATACCAGAGTAACGCACCTAACGATCGGTCTATGCCTGATTAGACTGTTGGTGAGGTAACGGCTCACCAAATCTCAGATCAGTAGGGGCCATGGAAGTGGTTTCCCCCAGAAGGGTACTGAGACAAGGACCCTAGCACTACGGTGTGCAGCAGTCCCGAAAACTCCACAATGCGCGCAAGCGTGATGAGGGAATCCCAAGTGTTCTTTCCGTTTCGGAAGGAACTTTTGCCACGTTTTGAAATGGCGTGGCGAATAAGGGCTGGGCAAGCGGGTGCCAGCAGCCGCGGTAATACCTGCGGCCCGAGTTGTGACCATTATTATTGAGTCTAAAGCGTTCGTAGCTGGTTTGGATAGTTTGTGCTTAAATCTTTTCGTTTAACGGAAAGGCATGGTATAAATACTTTCAGACTAGAGGCCGGGAGGGGAGATGGGAACTTTTCGGGTAGGAGTAAAATCCTTTAATCCGAAAAAGACCACCAATAGCGAAGGCACATCTCTAGAACGGACCTGACGGTGAGGGACGAAGGCTAGGAGAACAAACCGGATTAGATACCCGGGTAGCCCTAGCAGTAAACGCTGCTTACTATACGTTGCATTTTCTTGAGAAAATGCAGTGTGACAGCGAAGGCGTTAAGTAAGCCACTTGGGGAGTATAATCGCAAGGTCGAAACTTAAAGGAATTGGCGGGGGAGCACAAAAACGGGTGAAGTTTGCGGTTTAATTGGATTCAACTCCGGGAATCTTACCAGCAGCGACAGCAATATGAAGGTCAGCCTAAAGAACTTACCAAATGCGCTGAAAGGTGTTGCATGGCCATCATCAGTTAGTATCTTGAGACGTCCCGTTAAGTCGGGTAACTAACAAGACCCTCTTCTATATTTGCTAACATGCAATCCGTTGCGAATGAGCAAAATATAGAGACTGCTTTCGAAAGAAAGAGGAAGGTGAGGGCGACGGTAGGTCAGTACGACCCTAATCCGCTGGGCTACACGCGAATTGCAATGGTAAAGGCAATAGGATGCCACTCCGAAAGGAGGAGCTAATCCCCGAATCTTTACCTTAGTTCGGATCGAGGTCTGTAACTCGGCCTCGTGAAGGCGGAATCCGTAGTAACCGCGTTTCAACAAAGCGCGGTGAATACTTTCCTGCTCCTTGCACACACTGCCCGTCAAACCAAACAAGTTGGATTTAGATGAGATTGCTGTTATGCAGTAACCGAATCTAGGTTCAGTGAGTAGGGTTAAGTCGCCACAAGGTAGCCGTATGGGAACATGCGGCTGGATCACCTCCTTTATTTTATAGTTTAGAGTGAGGTCATATTTATGTGCATTAACATCATCTGCATACTTTTGATTACCATATCATTTTAATGGGGGGGCTATGATAGATTTACCTAAGGAGACTTTACGATTTTTTAACAATGATAAATTAAGAGCAAGGATTTTTTACGAAAAATATTCTTTATCCGATATGGATGGAAACAGACTGGAAAAAACCCCTATAGAGATGTGGAAAAGAATTTCCAGGGAACTTGCAACTGTAGAAAAGGATGAAAAGAAAAAAGAAATTGAGGAAGAATTTTACTGGCTTCTAAAAGATTTTAAGTTTGTTCCAGGAGGGAGAATACTATTCGGCGCAGGATCAGTTCATAAGGCAACATTACTTAATTGTTATTATCTGCCGATAAAAAAGGATTCTATTGAAGGTATATACGAGACAGCCAAGGAGATGGCAAGGACATATTCCTATGGAGGAGGAGTTGGAATAGATATATCAATTCTTAGGCCAAAAGGCGCAGTCGTTAATAATTCGGCAAGGTTTTCCACAGGTTCTACTTCGTTTATGGAGCTTTTCTCCATAACAACAGGCATAATCGGCCAGACTGGTAGGAGAGGAGCGTTAATGATAACTTTAGAAGTTACTCATCCAGATATAGAGGATTTTATTACGATAAAAAGCGATAAAAAGAGCGTAAGATTCGCTAATATAAGTGTTAAAGTTACGGATGATTTCATGAAAGCCGTAGAAAACGATAAACAGTTTACTCTTCATTTTAAGAATGACAAAGTAGACTTCAGCAAAGAGATAAAGGCAAGAGATCTTTGGATGAAGATAATAAATACTGCATTAAATACCGGTGATCCTGGTATAATGTTCTGGGATAGGATGAAGCAGGAATCACCGACAGAATACGATGACAAAATGAAAATTATGGGGACAAATCCCTGCCTTCTTGGAGATACTTTTCTGCAGACGGAATATGGGCTGACGCAGATAACCAAATTAGAGACTAAACAGAATTTCACTGCTTCTGATACTTACGGCAAGACAAATGTAAAGAAGGTGTGGGTCACAGGGGTAAAAGATGTTTACAGGTTTGATACCTCTATGGGTTATTCAATAAGTGCTACAACAAATCATAATATAATGAGCAGATCCGGACCAGATGTAACTCCATCAGAGGTTCTTATTTTAAATAATCTGTCATCTAAAGAAGGAATTACAGCAATAGAACTGTCATCTATTACCAAGTTTTCTCTTGCTACAACGCGTAAATTGATACTTTCTCTGGAAAACAAAGGGCTTTTAAAAATAGAGAATAAGAAAGGAAAACACATTGCAAAACCAGTAAATGATATTAATTATCTTAACAAGTTCTCATGGGAAGAGATAGGAAATCTGCAGAATGGAGACAAATTACTGATGAGTGTAAAGGAAGGGGTCTTTCCGGTAAAATACAAGGAAATGCCGGAATTTGAGCAGTTATCAAATGTAAATGGTCATCGCAGGATTACATTTTCCTTTCCGAAATACATAGATGAGGAGGTGGGTGCCCTTCTTGGATGGATAGTTACAGATGGAACCTCCGTTCCTTATAAGAATAAAAATTCAAGGTTGTTGGATAGCGAGAAGACTATTCAGATTATAGCTATAAATGACGATGAATCTGAGGATATTAAAAATCTCATCAAAAAAGTATTTGGAGTAGAACCAAAAGGCGGAAAACTAAGAAAAACCAATAAGGTCAGAGACTGGAAAGTTTTCGGTCAGAATCTTGATGGATTCATAAAATACTTCGGCATCGACAGGTATCATGATAAAATAGAAGTTCCTCAGCAGATACTTTCTTCACCAAAATCAGTAGTTGCATCTTTTATAAGCAGAGCTTTTCAGGGCGACGGCTCGTGCGTTTATGACAGAGTTACAATAGATAGTATATCCTCTAATTTTATAATGACTCTTCAGCAGCTTCTGCTTAAATTCGGCATAATCTCCAGCGTAAAAGTTGTAAAAAGGCAGGCACCAAGAAAGGATATAAGTGTATTGGATATAACCGATTTGAAAAGTCTAATAAGATTCAGAGACAGTATAAACTTTGTTTCCAGTGATAAGAGAATTTCATTGGAAAAATTTATAGACAGATTACAAAAAATGATGGGTAAAGGAAACACCCGGTTTAGCTCAAAGTACAGGTGGGTTGATGAGAATCACATAGAGGTTAAGCTTATAAAAAAGACATATCTTGGAAAGTTCCCTGTTTATGACTGTGAAACATCGACACATTCGTTTGTTGCCAACGGTTTTGTAGTACACAATTGTTCGGAACAGCCTTTAGAGGATTATGGAGCATGCGATTTAGGTGCGATAAATCTTGATAATTTTGTAAAGGATCCATTCACAGATAAAGCTGATGTAGATTGGGAAAACCTTGAAAAGACGATTAAGCTGGGAGTGAGGTTCTTGGATAATGTACTTGATTACAGCTATGATAAGCATGCTTTGAAGGCCCAGGCAGACGAAACTGTCTATGCAAGGAGAATAGGTCTTGGGATAATGGGGCTTGCCAATATGCTGATAAGCATGAATCTTAAATATGATTCAGACAAGGCAATAGAATTTGTGGATTATCTTATGAAAAAGATAAAGGAGACAGCATATGATGAAAGCTCAAATCTAGCGAAGGAAAAAGGATCCTTTCCAGCATTTGTTGCTGAAAAGCACATAAATAGGGATTTTGTTAAGAGATTTGATAGCAAGTTGCTAGAAAAGATAAAGGAGGATGGTTTGAGGAATGCATGTATTCTTACAGTTGCTCCAACTGGATCAATATCATCAATGGCAGGAGTAAGCGGAGGAATAGAGCCTATATTTGCTTTAAGTTATATCCGCAGGTCGGAATCTCTCTCTGAGGAGAAATTTGAGGTAATAGATCCTTTTGTTAAGCGCTACATGGATAAATTCAATATAAGAGAAAAGAGCGAACTTCCAGATATTTTCGTTACCGCTCATAAAATAGATCCTTTCTTCAGAGTGAAGATGCAGGCTACTATACAAAAGCATATAGATTCATCGATATCTTCAACTGTAAACCTTTCATCCGACACTGATGCGGAGACAGTTAACAAAATATATATCTATGCTTGGAAGCTTGGCTGTAAATCAATAACAGTTTACAGGGAAGGCTCTAAGGATGATATACTAAAGGCCACCGATGAAGTTAAGGCCGATAATAAAATAGAAACTCCAAATGAGGAGGAAAGGCCTTTTATGCTTAATGGCACAACTATAAAGATGCCAACATCACAGGGCAACATGTATCTTACGGTTAATAAAAACCAAGAGGGTGCGATAAAGGAGGTGTTTATAGATATGGGTAGATCCGGAGAAATGGAAAAGAGCTTTACCGAAGCATTGGGCAGGATCATAAGTATCTATCTGCAGATCGGCGGGGATATAAACAGAGTGATAAGGACCCTTAAGGGAATAAAAGGTGGCAGTTCTTTGTGGTTTAACGGAATACAGATATTTTCGGTTCCCGATGGGATTGCAAAAGCAATAGAACTTACTCTTAAAAACAGGGATCCATACAAGGAAAACGAGACATTGCACGGGGTTCTAAAAAATAATGATTCACTAGGCAATGATAAGGCAGCGGTCTGTCCGGAATGCCACCAAAAAACACTGATATTTGAGAACGGCTGCTTTATATGCAAAAACTGTGCATACACAAAATGTGAATGAATTATGTTCATTAAAAGCAACATAAATGCTTTTATACTTGGAAAATAAAACTATTAAAATAAAAAGGAGTTATTAAACTGATGGAAATCAAGATTTTGGAAAGGGATGAGTCAATGATTAAGATAAATATAAAAGGAGGGACGCAATCCGTGCTTAATCTCATAAAAGAGGAAGCGGATAAAGTTGATGGCATCTCTTTTGCCGGCTTTGTGATGGAGCACCCTCTTGAAAAATCATCCGTGTTTATAATGAAAACCGATGGAAAGAACATAGATAAGCTCTTTAAAGAGGTAATTACAAAAACACAGGCAGATCTTAAAGAAGCAGGAAAAGAATTTAGCTCGGCACTAAAGTAATTAGATGAAAAGCAAAGATTCAATTATATTAAGACTTTTAAAGGGAGAAAATCCATACTCTGTATTATTTTATATACTGCTTTTTTATGTGGTTTTTGTCTATATAGCACTTCCTTCGGTATATGCCTTCACGCCTATAAGCTATATAAGCGCAGTTGTATCCGGCAGCATGGTTCATCAGGAGCCACAGATAAATTCAACTTACTACGGATGGCTTGAATCCCACGGCTTCAATATGTCGGAAGTTGCAAAATGGCCGTTTTCAAATGGAATAAATATAGGTTCGCTGGCTGTAGCTTATAAGACTCCTGCTTCACAGATAAAAGTAGGTGATGTGATAATATACCACATAAACTATGAAGGGTTGAATGAGGATATAATACATAGAGTTGTAAACGAGACGGAAATAAATGGTAGCTATTATTACACAACAAAGGGTGACGCAAACCCGTTTTCACTGCCATTTGAGTACAATATTCCATACAGTCATGTAGTTGGAAAGGTAGAATATATTATACCTTATATAGGCTACCCAAAGTATCTGCTTTACTCTCTTTCTAAGCTAATCTGATTATAAGTGAATAAGTATTTATTCTTATAACTGTATTTTAAATTCGGTATGAAAAAAGTTATAATACTTACTGGTATGCCTGGTAGTGGTAAATCTACTGCGGCTGAGGAATTCTTGAAGCTAAATATCCCAGTCATAGGTATGGGGGATGCTGTCAGGAGGGAAATGCGAAGAAGAGGCATAGATATAAGCAATAGGTCTATAAGGCTTTTTTCAAAGCGCATGACTGGAAAGTATGGCAATAAATACGTAATAAATCTGGTTAAAAAAGAGCTGATAGAAGTTTTCAAATCTAATAATATGGCAGTGCTTGACGGCTCAAGAAGGATATCAGAGGTCGAGGAAGTTAGAAAAGAAGGCCATATGCCCATAATACTTGGTATAATAGCAGATAAGCATACCAGGTTTGAAAGGATAATAAATAGAAAAAATGAGAGTGATTTCTCCTCTTATTCTGAATTTGAATGGCGTGAAAAGCTTGAATTGAGTTATGGGGTTGCAGAGGTAATAGCTACTTCTGATTACTATATATATAACTCTAAGAGTAAGAAAAAATTTGTCTCAGACATAAAGAGTTTCCTATCAAAAGTTAACAATATGAGCGAGAAATCCCACACTCCTTAGCGGTTGAGAGAATGTCACAGCTCTAAAATGAATCTATCCGAAAGCTCTGTATAACTGTAATTTGATTTTATGGAACCGTCTTTTATGGATATATCTACAGTGCTGTCATTTATACGCAAAGATTTTCTGCCGTTTATTCCCTCTTTTTTCATTATATTTATCTCTCCATTTGGGATATTAGGTTCTATGCCCAATATATATCTCTCGATTATGAAAGGCAAAATACCTATAGACCAAGCCTGGGAGGGGCAGCCTTTCGGTTCACCATCCGGCTGTATTATCTCGTTTATCCTTGAAGAGCATTGCATGCTGTCATTTTTTTTCAGTATACCAATTAGTTTTCTTCCTAGCTCAGTATTCCCGTTTTTAAAGGCAACTGCGGCAAATATAGATGTCAGCATCGGCCAGACTGCTCCCTGCTGATAACTTTTAAAGTTAAAATTGCTATCGTTTTTTGATATTGAAAGCACCCCGCTATCACTTAGCATCGTTTCTTCAATATTTTTTATTATTGCAGGAACTTTATCTTTATCTATAACATCAAAGTAAAGCGCAAAAAGCTGGTTCGCGCTGTTTATATCTTTATCTCTCTGGTCTTTTAAGTAGCTTCCATTGAACATCTTTATTATATTCTTTTTAATCTCTATTGCAATGGTTCTTGCATTTTCATATCTATACATCTCATAGATCCCCTGCAGTGCTTTCGCCCATATAGCCTGCACTTCTACTGAATATTCTCTGTCTATTGAATCCATCCATGTTTCTCTTCCTTTATCATGTATCAATCCGTTTTCAAGCCATCTGTTTACAACCTGCATTATAATCTCACTTTTATCCTTTATAATGTCGTAAATTGATTTGTCTCCAGTATATTTGTAATACTCCTGTGCATCTATAATGAAAAGGCCCAGAACGTCTTTAGGATAGAAATCACCGGAAATGATGCTTGGTAATCCGTTCTCGTCTATTCTTTCTGCAATCCTGACAAGAATATCTCTTACAAAAGAGGTATTACCTAATGTAAGAAATGATGGTAATATAAGAAGTGCATCCCTTAACCAGAATTCGTTGAAGTACGGAAATCCAGCGTAAATCACTTTATTATTAAAATCTGTGTATGAATAGATGGAATCAATAATGTCCATTAAAAATTCATTTTCGATCAAATCTGTTTCAAATTTTCTGCTGTCAGTCTTTATTATCTCTCCGTATTCCTCCGCGTATTTTATCTTGTTTTTTATTAATTTATAAACTGTATCAAAATCAAGTTCCTTGGATGCAAGTATTATATCATATGTTTCATTTGCTTTCAATTTTGCATATGTGTAACCGGGGACATATTTGTTTTGTGTCTCTCCGTTATCAAGATAATGCGTTATACCATTTTTAAGCGAGTATACCCCTGGAGAATGCAGTCCATAATACTCACTTCTGTTAAATCCCCCATTCAAATAATAAATAAAGGCTGATTTTCCATTGAATTCAGCTTTGACTCCGTTTTTAATCTCCGTCAGGTTGTATCTTTTGCCTTTCTGATAGTTGTCGTTTCTGTTCCTTATGTTGATTCCTACTTCTGCTTCTATATCAGTATCATATGATGGAGTTACTGAAACTAGTACACAGTCATCATAGCATTTTACGGCTTCTTTTACCTTTCCCTTTGAGGTTTCAAATTCAAGCGTTGAAAACTGTGAGTTATAAAAAGAGAATCCCTTGAAATTTGATTCTGACAGAAATTCTTCCCCGAGTTTAAAGGCAAAATAGTCAAAATATTTTGTGTCTGCCTTCCATATACCGCACCATTTCGAACCGAATTCTCCGTTATTGAACCTGAACAGGAATGATCCGTTTTTGGACAGCACATGAACGATTGGTTCCATAGTTTATTATAAATCTGGTTAAATTTATCCTTTAATCCTTTTCAAATCCTTAAATAAATACCGGTTTAAAGGCCTATATGGAGATCTTTATAGGCACCTCTGGCTGGAATTATGACTGGAATAAGGGAAAAAGCATAGAATGGTACAGGAAAAACACTGTTTTCAATGCAGTTGAGTTAAATTACAGTTTTTACAGATTCCCTACAGAGAATGCAGTTAATGCATGGAATAGTTTTAACGATATAAGCTGGTCCGTGAAAGTCAACAGGCTCATAACCCAGAATCTAAAGCTTAACGAAAAATCTGATAGATACATATCTGATTTTATAAGAGTATTTGATAAAAGCAAATTTTCAATAGACAATCTTTTATTCCAGCTTCCCCCGTCGTTTGGCCTTGAAAACATAGGAAGAATCATAAGGGTAGGGAGAAAATTTAATAAATACAACCCCGTTTTTGAACTGAGACACACTTCTTTTTTCAATGATGATGCGGTAAAAACATTTAAAAAAGGAGGTATAACTGTAGCAAGTACAGATTCTCCTCTGGGAAAGTTTTATGTAAATACCTCCGGTAAAGTTTATCTGCGTTTGCACGGCAGGAAAAACTGGTATTCATATAATTACTCAAAAAGAGAGCTTTCCGATACACTCGACAATATAATGAAATTAAAACCAAGGAAACTTTATGTATTCTTCAATAATGTTTATATGTTTAAAAATTGTAATCTGTTTATAAATTTAGTTAAGGAAAAATATGGAGATATTCTACATTACAAGCAATAAAGGAAAATTCACGGAAGCAAAGGAGATTATACCTGAACTTAAAATGCTGCCCGCTGATCTTGACGAGATACAGTCTTTGGATCCTGTGGAAGTAATCCGTAAAAAGGTTGATGAAGCCTACAGGATTACAGGTGCAGAGAATCTAGTTGTAGATGATGTCTCGGTTTATCTTGAGGCATTTAATTACAAACTACCCGGCCCTCTGGTAAAGTGGTTTTTGGTATCAATAAGCAGCGGCGGGATATTTGACATGGCAAGTTTTTCCGGTAAATACGGTGCAAAAGTAATCTGTACGCTTTGTTATAGGAATAAAGAAGGAGAAATCAAGGTATTCAGTGGCAAAGTAAACGGAACTTTAGTGAAGCCGAGAAGCAATTCATTGAAAAGCTGGGACGGAGCATTCCAGCCCGATGGAGAAAAAGTTACATTTGCAGACATGGATTTACACCGAAAAAACCTTATAAGTCACAGGGGAATTGCCATCAGAAAACTTAAGAAGTATCTGGAATCTTAGTATTTTAATTGCCATATTGATTTCATTTCTTTAGGCCATTCAGCTTGAAAGTAACCCCTTATAAGGGTATACTTTTTAAGAATGTATGCCTTTGTATGGGTAGACATTTAAATATTATAGAAATTAATGTAAAACTATTTAAACACGTGTTAAGTTATATTAACATATGTTAAATATAATTAACGATTTAGAACCTTTCTTTGAAGACTGTTATGAGCGGATAAACGTTAGAAAGTATGCCAAGATACTTGGAATTTCGCCTCCGACAGCATCAAAAATATTAAACAACTATGAACATGAAGGGTTGCTAGAAAAGACTATATACGAGCGTTACAACTTTTACAGTGCAAATAGAAACAGCAAAGATTTTATCGACTTATCCAGGATATACTGGCGCAAATCCCTATCAAGACTAATAGAATTTATATTAAAGGAAAGAGCAGTAGAGCCGACAGTTGTACTTTTTGGGTCATTGTCAAAAGCGGAGACAAAAAAGACGTCAGATATAGATTTGGCAGTAGTTGGCAATGATATTAATAAATTAGTAAGCGAGGATAAACTGTCGGATTTTCAGAAAGAATTGGGCAGAGAGATAGAGTTGTTTACTTTTGCATCGCTGGAAGAGGCTATAAAACTTCCCATAGGTAATGCAATATTAAATGGATACATATTGGCAAACAGGTTGTAAATTATGGATTGGAAAAGCTGCGTTGATCAGAAAATAGCCAAGATGGTACATCCGGACAGTGTAATGGTAAAGACACTCATCGATTCTTCAAATAACAAATTAAAATCGGAAGAGTTGCTGGAATCCAACAAAATAACCGCAGGATCAAAATTGTCGCTGGCTTATGACGCTTTGAGGGAAGCATTGGAGGCCCTTGCTATAACAAGTGGTTATAAGATATATAACCATGAGTGCTATACTTGTTTTCTTAAAGAGTTTCTGGATCTTCAGGAAGCAGGTGATAAATTTGACAATTTTAGAAAGATAAGAAACAAG